>CAZVLV010000115.1:0-5449 GCA_964628015.1 uncultured Aquiluna sp.
TTCTGCGATATTCAAATGCCGGATGGTTCACCTTCATTTGCCGACCCACGCCATGTCCTTAAGCGGGCATTAACCAAAGCTGCCGATATGGGTTTCACTTTCTACACCCATCCGGAGGTCGAGTTTTATCTGTTCAAAGGGGAACCAGAACCAGGTCAAGAGCCGATTCCAGTAGATCGATACGGATACTTCGATAACGCTCCAAATGGAGTAGCACATGATTTCCGGCGCCAGGCAATCACCATGCTGGAATCCATGGGGATTTCAGTTGAGTTCAGTCATCACGAAGGCGGACCTGGACAGCAAGAAATTGACTTGCGCTACGCAGATGCACTGTCCACCGCGGACAATCTCATGACATTCCGGTTGGCTATTAAAGAGGTCGCATTGGATCAAGGCATATTTGCCTCGTTCATGCCCAAGCCATTTATGCAACACCCAGGCAGCGGAATGCATACTCATCTTTCGCTCTTTGAAGGTGACACAAACGCTTTCTATGAACCAGGCGCCGCACATCAATTGTCCAAGGTGGCCCGATCCTTCATTGCAGGTTTGCTGGTTCATGCACCGGAAATCACTGCGGTGACCAATCAGTGGGTGAACTCCTACAAAAGAATTGCTGGCGGTGCTGAGGCCCCTGCATGGGTGTGTTGGGGAAGGCATAATCGATCAGCGCTCATGCGGGTCCCCATGTACAAACCCGATAAAGCCAATAGTGCTCGCATTGAGTATCGCGCTTTAGACAGTGCTGCCAATCCGTACCTGGCTTTTGCCGTGCTGTTGGCTGCTGGACTTAAAGGAATTGAAGAAGGCTATGCACTGCCACCGGAAGCAGAAGACGATGTCTGGGCCTTAACACCGGGAGAACGTAATGCCCTTGGAATGAAACCGCTTCCGGGAAGCCTCAACCAGGCGATTATGGCCATGGAAAACAGTGAATTAGTTGCGGAGGCGTTGGGTGAACATGTATTCGAGTTCTTCTTGCGCAATAAACGAGCAGAGTGGGAAGAGTATCGGCAGCAGGTTACTCAATGGGAGTTAAATCGGTACCTGCCTTCGCTCTAGTTCTACCGCGCCCAGTGAGTCACGTGTCCTGCGGACCTCACTGTCCGAGAGAGTAGATTTCTTGTATGACTGTTTCGCGGAGTGAATCGCTACGCGCGGTTCTCGTGCGTACAGGTATTCAAGATTCAACAATGGCCATTGAATTGGTGGCCACAATCCAGGGTCTGTCCTGCGGCGCTATCGATACAACTGCAGTGGCTGAGTCTCTAGTGAGTGTTGCTGATCCAGATTTAGCGTTGCAGCAATTTATGCGAATCCTTGAAGCTGCCAGTGAGCAGCAAAGGAACCGATTAGTACGGGCCTTGGGTGCTGATCCGAGTAACTTGGGTCGTCTCCTCCAGATTCTGGGTCTGTCACTTGGGTTCGGGGAGTTCCTCGTCAGGCACCCAGAATGTGATGCCATCCTGGATTCAGATGCCCTGGCTGAACCTCCGGTGGGAATGCGAGATCGGATTATGCAATCCGTAGATGCTGACCCGCACTCGGTTTTGCCGATAGCGTCGGGTAATTCGGATTCAGTTCTCAATTCGCTGCGAATTGCGTATCGACGTGAGTTGTTAGCGATTGCCAGTCGTGACCTAAGCGGCGGTTTTGCCATGGAGGTCATTGCCGGCTGGCTCAGCGATCTGGCCGATGCAGTGCTTCAGGCCGGGCTCGCAATTGCCCGTTCGTCGGTGCCTGATCCAGCTTGCCCACTTGCAGTGATCGCTATGGGGAAAACAGGTGGCCGAGAACTCAACTACGTCAGCGATGTCGATGTCATTTTTGCCACTGATTCAACTGAATCCTTAGAAGTTGCGACTGCACTTGCTCGCGGCCTTATTCATGCATGCAGTGCGGTCACCGCAGAGGGTGCGATTTGGGAAGTAGATACCGCTCTTCGTCCGGAGGGCAAGCAGGGAGCATTAGTTCGCACGGTGGAGTCACACGCTGGCTACTACGACCGTTGGGCAAGTACATGGGAGTTTCAAGCTCTTTTGAAGGCCCGGTTCGTTGCAGGCGATGCTCTCGTGGGCGAGGAGTACATGTCTCGGATTCAACCATTCGTGTGGGCGGCAGCGGATCGTAAAGATTTTGTACCTGACGTTCAGGCCATGCGTCGTCGAGTTGAAGACAATGTGGACCCTGCGTTGGCGGCTCGTGAACTCAAACTTGGGCCCGGAGGCCTGAGGGATATTGAGTTCTCGGTGCAACTTCTGCAATTGGTGCACGGTCGTAGTGATGTATTGCTCCGGAGTAGTAACACAATCGATGCATTGCGAGCTCTCGCAACATGGGGCTATGTAGGTCGCGATGAAGCTATGAAATTGGAACACAGTTACCGCTTCCTTAGAACGTTAGAGCATCATTTACAACTGCGTCAACTTCGTCGCACGCACACATTGCCTGAGGATCCACACGAGCTCACAACACTTGCGCGCAGTATTGGAATTCGTAGTGATCCCATGGAAACACTTGTGAAGCAGTGGAAGGATCACGCAAAGGATGTTCGGCGAATCCATGAAAAACTTTTTTATCGTCCACTACTCAATGCCGTAGCGGGTCTTGATGCAACCGATGCAAGGCTCACCACGGCTGCTGCCCGAGATCGACTGCGTGCACTTGGCTTTACTGACCCTGAGGGTGCTCTTCGGCATATTGAATCCCTCTCAAGCGGGGTCAGTAGACGTGCGATTATTCAGCGAACACTTTTACCCGTCATGTTGTCGTGGTTTGCAGAAGCTCCCTATCCAGACACAGGCTTGTTGGCCTTTCGTCAGGTGAGCGACCAGGTTGGGTCAAGCCACTGGTATCTCAGGCTCTTGCGCGATGAATCCTTGGCCGCGGAGAGATTGGCTCACATTCTTGCGTCAAGTAGGTATCTCACGGACTTGATTCGGCGCGCACCGGATTCCATTGCTCTCCTGGCTCACGATGAAGATTTGCAGCCCGTTGATCTGTCCACAGAGATTCGCTCGATTGCGCAGAGGCATGAAGATCCGCAGAAGGCAGTAAATGCTCTTCGCGCCATGCGCCGGCGCGAGCTTTTCCGAATCGGATCTGCAGCGGCGCTGGGTCTGGCTAGTGTGCAACAGATTGGAACGTCGCTCACTCATTTGACGGATGCAGTGCTTGAGGGTGCTTTGTTAGCCGTTTTTCCTGTTGATCCAATCGTGCGCATATCGATTATTGCCATGGGTCGCTATGGCGGATGTGAGTTGGGTTTCGGCAGTGATGCAGATGTCATGTTCATCTTTGAGCCACTCAATGGTGTCGATACAGAGGAAGCAGGTAAGCAGGCTTTCAAAATCGTGAATGACATGCGTGCACTGTTGAGTGCCCCTGCAGATGAACCTGCTTTGGAAATTGATGCCGACCTGCGCCCTGAGGGTAAACAAGGACCTCTGGTGAGGAGTCTGGAATCTACAACCGCCTATTACGCGAAGTGGTCATCTCCCTGGGAGGCGCAAGCACTATTACGTGCTCGCCATGCCGCAGGTGATGCTGCACTTGGCGCTGCCTTTACCGACATGATCAATCCGCTCCGTTATCCCGAGGGAGGACTAGATCCCTCAGCTCTCATTGAAATGCGCCGTCTCAAGGCTCGCATGGAAGCGGAGCGACTCCCACGTGGCGCTGATCCAACAAGACACACCAAACTGGGCCGAGGTGGATTAAGTGATGTGGAGTGGGTAGCGCAGTTGCTGCAGTTGCAGTTCGCATGGAGTGATTCGTCTCTCCAGACAACGTCCACGATTCCAGCTCTACAGGCAGAGGAAACATCTGGGCTCATTACCGCAGAAGACACGGCTACTCTCGTCAAGGCCTGGACACTAGCCAGTGAAATTCGAAATTCAATCATGTTGGTTAAGTCCTCGATGAGTGATTTGCTACCTGCCGATTACACCGAACTTTCGGCGGTCACCTACTTAATGGGGTACCGGAGCGACAAAGCGGGGATGCTGGAAGAGGACTACTTACGGGCCACCCGAAGAGCACGTAAGGTCATGGAAAGGATTTTTTACGGGAATGAATGAATGGAAGTAATGCGGGGGTTGTGCTCGCCCACACTATCCATTCCTCTCCATGTTTAGTTGCGAGCAAGGAATCCTCCCATCGGGATTTGGCCCAAAAGAAGAACACAGCGATGAACCACCACGCAAATGACCACCATGAACCCATGAGAATGACGAATCCCAGCAGTGCAGCCAACAACCCCGTGTAGATCGGATGTCGGACAATTGAAAAAGCCCGAGTGGTTCGTAAGCTGGCGTGAGAAAGTGGAACCGGGTTGGCTGTGAGTGCATTACCCAGTGAAATAAATGCCCACAGAATGAATACTCCGCCGACCACAATCAGGAGGCCGCCAGCAACTGCGCTCCCTGTTGTGATTTCCCGAGTGGGGAGCAATGCAAAGACAATAAAGATAATGACTTGAATAAAGACGAGCAGCCACCCGCGTGAGGAATCATTCTTCATGATTCTCTGAGGATAGCTGCTCGTCTTCAACAATGCGGTCTCGAACCGCGACTGACTTAGAGGTCGTAATACATCTCGAACTCGTGTGGATGTGGACGCAAGCGAATGGGTGCAATTTCGTTATTCCGCTTGTAGTCAATCCATGTCTCGATCAGATCTGCGGGGAACACTCCGCCAGCCTGAAGGTACTCGTTATCCACTTCCAGGGCCTCTAGTGCGGCATCCAAAGACGCAGGAAGCTGTGGAATGTTTGCCAATTCCTCAGGTGGCAACTCATAGAGATCCTTGTCAACGGGTGCCATGGGCTCGATCTTGTTCTTGATGCCATCGAGTCCAGCCATTAACTGGGCTGCGAATGCCAGATAAGGATTGCTGGAAGGATCAGGAACACGGAACTCAATTCGCTTAGCCTTGGGCGAGCTTCCGGTCACTGGAATACGGATACATGCGGAACGGTTTCGAGCTGAGTACACCAAGTTGACCGGTGCTTCAAAGCCTGGAACCAAACGGTGGTAGCTATTCACAGTGGGGTTTGTGAATGCCAAGAGAGACGGTGCATGGGCGAGTAAGCCACCGATGTACCAACGGGCTAGGTCGGATAACCCACCGTAACCATTTTCATCGTAAAAAAGCGGCTTGCCGTCCTTCCATAAGGATTGATGGCAATGCATTCCGGATCCGTTGTCACCAAAGAGTGGCTTGGGCATGAAGGTTGCGGTTTTACCATGAGCCCAGGCAACGTTTTTGATCACGTACTTGAACTTCATCAGGTCATCGGCTGAACTGCGCAGGGTATCGAAGGTGTAGTTGATCTCACCCTGACCAGCTGTTCCGACTTCGTGGTGGGATCGCTCAACTTTAAGGCCCACCTGCTGCAGCGCGCGGACCATGTCGTCGCGGATGTCGGCGAAGTGATCAACCGGGG
>CAZVLV010000116.1:0-5432 GCA_964628015.1 uncultured Aquiluna sp.
CTCTGGTTACCGAGGTCAACGTTCACGCCTCTATCGAAAGGCGAAAGAGCAAGTCACCCACTCCATGGTGTACGCATACGCTGATCGTCGTACCCGTAAGGGCGATTTCCGTCGGCTCTGGATCCAGCGAATCAACGCAGCAGCCCGTGCCAACGACATGACCTATAACAGGTTCATCCAGGGGCTTAAGGCTGCTGAGGTTGAAGTGGATCGCCGCATGTTGGCTGAATTAGCAGTGAATGATTCGGCAGCATTCAGTGCACTTGTGGAGATTGCCCGCGCGGCAGTTCCCGCTCACTCGGCCTAGAGGCTCACCCACATGCGGAGCATTAGTTCACGCAAGTCTGATCGCGTGAAGGAACTCATCCGCCTTCATAAGAAGTCTGAACGTCATGCAGCAGGGCTCTTCCTAGCGGAGGGCCCTGCTGTTGTTCGAGTAGCCCTTGAATGTAATCCTGACATTGTTGTCGAGGTATTCGCGGCGGATCACTATGTTGATGAATTCCTTGAACTCGGAGCACAGGTCACCCGCTGTACACCAGAAGTCATTGATGCCCTCTCGGGATCGATAAGCCCGCAAGGGGTAGTTGCATTATGCAGAATTCCCGAGGTGTCATTAGAACAAGTCTGCAGTGGGCGAGGGCCCATCGTCATTCTGGACAATATTTCTGATCCCGGTAACCTCGGTACGATCCTTCGCACATCTGATGCAACAGCGGCTGCTGGTTGTTTGTTATTCGGTAACTGTGTCGATCCGTTTAATGACAAAGTGGTTCGAAGCAGTGCGGGCTCAATATTCCGTGTGCCCATTGCCCGCCTCGAGGACATCTCGGATCTGCCTCCAGACCGACACATTTTCACTTTGAGTGCGGGCGCAGAAGTATCGATTGACGGTATTGAGGTTGATCCCGCCACGGTGGCTTGGGTAGTGGGGTCTGAGGCCCACGGACTGAGTTCGGATTGGCAAGCCGCTGGAGGTCGCGTAACCCACGTGAGAATTCCCATGCATCACGGGGTGGAGTCACTCAATGCCGCAGTTGCCGCTTCGGTGTGTCTTTACGTGGGTTACCTCAAAAGTGAAAGTCGGTGACCTCGAATCCCGCACAGTGAGAGTTACTTGTGAGCAAGTGCACTGCGCAACACGCCCTAGCGTGAGGGATTCCGTGCCTCCGAAGTGAGAAACTAGACCAGCTGTGTGATTCGCGCAGCAGAACCACACACCACCATGTGGGAAAATTGAGATTGTTGAACTGGAGATTTCATGAACTACGTCAAACTGCCCATCCTTGATGAATCCGGATACGCGATTGTTGACTCTTATGACCAAGCAGCAGATCCCCGCGAATGGGAAAATCTGGTGTACGTGGATTGGAAGTCTTCTGGCGACACGCGGTTCGCGCCGTTGGCAAGTGCTTATGGCGACATGGAATGCGATGGCTTCTGGAATCACACCCCGCCGAAAACCGACAAAGATGGCGTGTGGGTTCAGGAGAACATCGACATTGCTCCCCGCCTCACTGATCGTGCACAAGAGGTAGGTGCCAACGTTGGACGTTGCAGGGTAATTGAACTTCAGCCCAATACGTACGCTGATGCCATCTATAACTTGCATCGCGATGACAACAACAGGCTCAACCCAGAGGGAACAGGCTGGATTGTTCGCTCCTTTTATAACCTCACAGATAATCCAGATTCGGTCATGATCCTTCGAGAGGATCGCGATGATCCATCCACCGAAGTTCGCGTTCCACTCCCAGCGGGTACACAGGTGGTGATCGACACTCAACGTCTTTATCACGCTGTGTGGCACCCCGGAGATGAACCGCGTTATTGCCTGATTACCTCCTACGAATCCGGCCCTGAACTTCAATCGTGGATTGATTCCAGAAATCCAATAACCACTATCGAATCCCCATACCTGGATCCCACCGTCATTGAGGCTGGCAACGCAGATGCCATGAGGCGTCGGGCTGAGCGGGAGGCCGCCAAGTCAGGTTCCACAGACGCAGGTTCCATGGGGATGGAAGTTCTGTCTGAAGCGTAAGCGTTTAGGGTTCTATCACGTGATGGAATCACGGGATGCAATCTCGGGATCCACTTCAATGCAAGTGCCATAAATGATGCAAAGCAGGAAAGGTTGTGTCCAGTGACGGAAACGGTTCCGTATTCCGCGGTGCTCGATGAACTAGAAGCTGAAGCTATACATATATATCGCGAGACAGCGGCCGCATTCCGCAATCCTGTACTCCTCTATAGCATCGGTAAAGATTCTTCGGTACTACTACATTTGGCAGTTAAGGCATTTTTCCCTGCTCCCGTTCCCTTCCCTGTCATGCACATTGATACTTCCTGGAAATTCAAGGAAATGATCGAATTTCGGGATAAGCGCGCTGTGGATCTCAATCTGGATCTTCGAATTGCACAAAATAAAGCCGCATTGGCGGAAGGGGTTACTCCCTTCAATCATGGAACACATGAATACACACGAATCATGAAAACTGTTGCTTTACGTGAGGGTATTGACCAATATGGTTTCGATGCCGCAATCGGTGGTGCTCGGCGAGATGAAGAGCGCAGCCGGGCCAAGGAGCGGATTTTTTCTTTGCGGGAGCCTGGTCACCGCTGGGATCCACGCAAGCAGCGACCGGAATTTTGGCGTACGGCAAACACGCAGTTATCCCCTGGTCAATCCATGCGGGTTTTCCCGTTGTCAAATTGGACGGAGCTAGATATTTGGCGTTATATCCAACGCGAAAATATTGAAATTCCCGCACTGTATTTCGCCAAGGAACGACCGGTTGTGGAACGCGATGGAGTGCTCATCATGGTTGACGATGACCGATTCCCGCTCAAGGAAGGCGAGGTTCCCGTCATGAAATCGGTGCGTTTCCGGACACTGGGGTGTTATCCACTCTCTGGGGCAGTGGAGTCCACCGCCGATAACCTCGCTGATCTCATTGCTGAGATGGAAGCGAGCAATATTTCTGAACGTGCGGGGAGACTCATTGACGGCGAGGGTGGCGGTTCCATGGAGGCCAAGAAGGCAGAGGGGTATTTCTAATGTCGCAACAAACTCCGGTTTTACACCTGGTCACATGTGGTTCTGTTGACGACGGGAAATCGACCCTCATTGGTCGGCTTCTCGCTGAAACGGACAGTGTCCCCATTGATCAACTTGAGTATGCACGCCGCACACGGCGCGGTGGTTCCACTGTTCCAGTAGGGGAGATTGATTACTCCCTGCTCACAGATGGCTTAGAAGCTGAGCGTGAACAAGGCATCACCATTGATGTTGCCTATCGCCACATGAACCTACCTAACGGTCGAAGGGTTCTGATTGCAGACTCACCCGGCCATGAGCAGTACACCCGCAACATGGCCGTCGCTGCATCAAATGGCGATGTCGCAGTTTTATTGGTGGACGCTGCTCGAGGGGTTCGCCCTCAAACTCACCGGCATTTGACCGTGTGCGCTCTCATGGGTGTGGAAACAATCATGGTCGCTGTGAACAAAATGGATTTAGTGGATTACTCCCACGAAGTTTTTGAGCAAATCATGGGTGAAGTTCGCGTCACTGCAGCACGGCTTGGCGTCGAGGAAATTTTTGGTATTCCGGTCAGTGCTGTTGCTGGAGACAACATCACCACGGCATCCACCAATATGCCCTGGTACCACGGCGACACCCTGTTGGGTGCACTTGGAGTGTGGGAGCCTCAAACCAAACCTGAAGACGAAGGATTCAGATTCCCCGTCCAGTTCATTGTTCGTGCAGAAGGTAATTTCCGTGGATACGCGGGAACAGTTGTGGCCGGTACCGTCTCTGTCGGACAAGAAGTTACTGTCGCTGACTCAGGGCGCACCGCCATCATCGATCGGATCGTCACTGCTAACGGTGACCTGCAGACCGCCATCACTGGCCAAGCTGTGACCCTCACCCTTGACCACGAAGTCGATGTAACCCGCGGTGACATCATTGCCTCAGGTACTTCCTTGCAGCCTGCCGATCGATTTGCCGTTGACATGGTGTGGCTAGGTGAAGAACCCCTCGCTCACGGGCGCTCATACTTACTCGTCTCTGGTTCGCGTTCTGTTCCCGCCACGGTCACTAATGTGCGCCATCGGCTCGACGTTGTGTCAGGACACGAGCACGCAGCTCGCATCCTCGAAATGAATGATGTCGGTCGGGTAGAAATTGCCACCGATCGACCCATACCCATGGACTCTTATCGCGATTGCCGGGACACAGGAGGTTTCCTCCTCGTAGATCGCGTCAATGCCGACACTGTTGCTGCTGGGCTATCGCGCCATGCCATGCGCCGCGCGTTCAATGTTGTTCCGCACACCTACGACGTTGATCATGCGGCTAGGAGTGCGCTCATGGGGCATCCAGCGCGTGTTGTGTGGCTTACAGGGCTTCCTGGTTCCGGAAAATCCACAATCGCTGACGCAGCGGTTCGTAAATTGCACTCGCTTGGCGTGCACACCTACGTCCTAGACGGTGACAACGTTCGAACCGGTTTAAACAAGGATTTGGGCTTCACTCCTGAGGATCGAGCCGAAAACGTGCGGCGCGTTGCCGAAGTCAGCAAACTCATGCGCGACAGCGGAGTTGTTGTCTTTGTGGCGCTGGTGTCACCGTATCGTGCTGATCGAGAAACAGCGGCCGCTCTTTTCGGTGAGGGTGAGTTCCTCGAGGTGTTTATCGATACCCCCGTTGAGGTGTGTGCGGAACGAGATCCCAAAGGACTGTATGCCAAGGCTGCCGCAGGCAACTTGCCCAACATGACGGGTGTGGGCCAGTCCTATGAAGTTCCATTAAGCCCTGATCTTGTGCTTTCCGGAAGCGGCAACCTGGACGAGAGTGTGGATCTCTTAGTGAACATGGTTTTGGACTCTGAATCTGGAGCTCCAGGTGTCGGCACCGAATAAGGAGTACGACCCCAAACAGGTCACAGATCTTGGTGACGAATCGGTAAATCGCATGGTTGCTGAAGCACTCGCCGCAATTAGTAGTGCGAGTGATCTTGTTGAGTTAAAGGAAGTCCGTCTATCCCATTTTGGTGATAGGTCTCCGCTGGCATTGGCGAATCGCGAAATTGGCGCGCTACCTCCCGCTGCGAAAGCTGAGGTTGGTAAGCGCGTGGGTCAAGCGAAAGGACTGATCAAAGATGCATTGGCCTCCCGGGAACAAGAGTTAGAACTTCTCCGAGACCAGCAAGTGCTCCTCGAAGAAACCGTGGACATCACTGTCCCCACCGATCGCGGGTGGATAGGCGGTCGTCACCCACTGACCACTCTCATGGATGCAATGGCAGACGTGTTCATTGCCATGGGTTACTCGGTGGCGGAGGGTCCGGAACTAGAAGCCGAATGGGTGAACTTTGATGCACTCAATGTTCCTGCTGACCACCCTGCGCGCACCATGCAAGACA
>CAZVLV010000117.1:0-5406 GCA_964628015.1 uncultured Aquiluna sp.
GCCGTGGAGTTGTTACCGGAATGGATTGGCGCAAGCCCGAACTTCAGGTCAAGTACGCAGGTTACTTTTCACCGTACTTGATTCGCCGTATTGCAGCGCTCGTTTAATTGACGAGCGTCATTGACTAACGCACTTGCAAAATAATTTTGCCGGTGACCTCGCCGTTCTCAATGAGTTGCTGCGCATTGGGTGCCTGTTGAATGGGCATCACGCGATCAATGACCTGCTTTACCGTGCCATCGGTGATCCACGGCCACACAACTTTTTCTACCTCACGGCAAATTGCTGACTTTTCATTGTCAGGGCGTGCACGCAAAGATGTAGCTGAGATCGTCACGTTCTTGCGTAACGCTTGGGCGATATTGAATTCAGCCGTGGTGCCACCTTGCATGCCAATGATCACCATGCGTCCATTGCGCTTGAGTGCATCAATGTTTCTTTCCAGATAGCTGGCACCCATGTTGTCGAGGATCGTGTCGACTCCACCCATTGCGCTAGTGACCTTCTCGACAAAGTCTTCATCCTTGTAGTTGATCAGCAGGTCAGCGCCTAGGGCAGCGCAGGTGTTGAGCTTGGCTTGGCTGCCCGCGGTCACCGCAACCTTGGCGCCCATTGCTTTGGCCACCTGAATTGCCATGGTTCCCACGCCAGAGCCGCCACCGTGAATCAAGATGGATTCACCCTCGCGAAGATTTAATACATTCTTCAGGTTGCTCCACACCGTGCACGCGACTTCGGGTAATCCGGCTGCGTCCAACAGACTCACGCCTTCAGGAACAGTCATGACTTGCCCCACGGGGACGGCAACCTTCTGGGCGTATCCGCCACCAGCAAGGAGTGCGGTGACAGATTGACCAATGCGATCCATGGTGAGCGCAGCGCCCACGCTGACGATGGTGCCGGAGCACTCCAAGCCAAGTGTGTCGGTCACGCCGGGTGGTGGGGGGTACTTACCTTCGCGCTGCAAAATATCTGCACGGTTGACCGCGGTCGCGGTGACATCAATGATCACTTCACCGGGTGCGGGATGCGGATCGGCAACCTTTGACCACTCAAGTGAATCCGGACCACCATATTCCTTCTGGGTGATTGCATACATGGCTGATCCTTTCGTTGAGTGAGGTCTGTTGCGATCTATGAAGTTATTCGGGCTGGTCATCCTCGCGGTTGTACTTGATCACCACGAGATGATCACCGCGCTCAAGGAAACGAATACTTTCTGTGTAGAACCGATGGGTCACACCGTTGCGAATAACCGCCAACACAATTTGTCCGTTGACATCGAGTTCGGTGGGGGAAAGCCCGAGTTCATCTTTAGTGATTTCGCGTTCGGTGACTTCAAGGCCACGAGAGGAGTCGAGAAGGTCTTCCATAAGTGCACCTGCCTCCGAACTGATGACCGAAAGCCCCATGAGACGTCCAGCAGATTCCGCGGTGGGAATGACACTGTTGGCACCGGACTGACGCAAAATATCCGCGTTCTGCGATTCGCGAACCGCCGCAATAATTCGGCACTCAGGTTTGGCCAATCGGCGCGCGGTCAGCGTGACAAGAACACTGGTGTCATCTTCATCGGTCGCAATAATGATTTGACCGGCCTTCTCAATGGAAACATCGCGAAGCACTTCCTCGCTGCGGGCGTCACCGTTGATGGCAATGAGGCCATCGCGTGTTGCCTGCTCGCAGGAATCGTGATCGGGAGAAACAACAATAATCGTGTTTTTGTCATAGCCCGCATCGACGAGTGCACGACCAGCGCTGCGGCCCTTCACTCCGTACCCAATGATGATCGTGTGATTTTGCACGTGCTTCCTCCAATTTCGGGAGCGAATTTCATTGCGAGTCTTGCGGGTGAGAACTTCAATTGTCGTACCGATGAGAACAATCAGGAAGAGAAAACGCAACGGGGTAATCACAAAAATATTTACGAGTCTTGATGACTCACATATCGGAACAATGTCACCGTATCCAGTTGTCGAGAGTGACACGGTCGCGTAATACAGAGCATCGATCCAGGAGATTGGACCGTCCATTCCAGAGTCGCGATAGCAATCCTGCTCAAAATACACAATGGTGGCCGTCAGAAGCAGAGCAGAAATGGCGACAGCGACTCTGACGGTGATGTTTGTGAAGGGGCTCAAGCGGCGCCCGGCAAACATCAGGGTGCGCTGAACACCGCCGCCGGATGGGTCATCGAGGAGCTGATCATCAGATGGGCGAGGGCGCCCACTTCGAGTGGGTCGACTTGTGCGTTTATTACTGGGCATGTTCACGAACAGTCACGGTTCCTACAACTCCAATTTTCCGCGTCATGAATCTCAAAGATCTCACACGTAATCATGCCAGCCCAGCTCACTAAATCATGTACCCGTCACGCTGATAGTCGGCACGACATCGCCCGGTGCGCCAGATCCTGGGGGAATGACCGCGAAATCGGTGGCCTGCGCCCAACCGGCCAAGCCCGCAGGACCGTGTCGAGGTAGGGGGTTTGCGGTACGACCCGCCGCGGTGATCTGCACGGTCACGGGAACGATGGTCGTGTCCTCGGCGTAATCCGGCAGCGGAGCTTCCTCAATGAGAACCGCGGTCGATGTGCTCTCCTGCCACTTTTCACCGCGCAACCCGGCAATCAGCGGTGGTGCAACGGTGAGCAATGCCGCGAGTGCATTTCGCGGGTCACCGGGAAGCCCAAGGAGTAAACGACCATCAGGGAGCCGAGCCAACAACACTTGAGCACCGGGAGTCATGGTGACGCCATCGATTAACCAGTGGGCGGCAAGATCGCGCAATACATTGCGTAACAGGTTATTGCCGCCTGGTGCTGTTGAGCCGGTCGTGATGATCAGATCCGCCGTGGAATCATCAATCTCCTGCAACAGAAGGTCACGTGTTTCGGGGGCGCGCACGGGTGGATTGCCTCGAGCTCCAAGGGCTCCGACAAATGCCGGAACCGCTAATCCGAGTGAGTCGCGCACGCGGCCACCGCGCGGAACACCACGATCCAGCAGGGAACCACCGATAACAAGTGTGGTGACAACGGGTGGACGACAAATGGTGATTTGGTCGTAGCCCGCTGCCGCAGCCAAGGAAATAACCTGTGGTGTTATTAACGTGTCAGCGGACACCAACTCGCGACCGGCAGTTGCAATGGCAGCCTGCCGAATGATTCCGGTGCCTAAATCAGGGCGCGCATTTTCATCAGGGGTGCCGTTGAGTGCATCGCGGGCAATCAAGGTGTCGATACCTATGTCATCTGGTGCGCTTTCCTCGACAACTGCCTGACTGACGGCAAGTACCGCGTCGGTGTGCGGAGGAATTGGCTCCAGTGAGCGCACCTTCACTGCGTAATGCGGTGGCAGAGCGACATCAGGGGCTAACTCGGTAATGGTCCACGGGCCAGAAGCACACACGGCAAAGCCATCGAATTCGGCGACATCGGTGCTGGGTTCATCTACCAAACTCACCAAGGGTTCACCGAGCAGGGAACCACTTGCTTCATCAAGGCGTGCCCGCGCGAATGGAAGTGGCCGGCCCGCGGAATATGCAATGAGTCGCGCTTGAGACCACCCGAGGAGGCCATCAAGACCTAATGCAGAGTCGTCCATGCCCGCCCCAACCTGTTGCAGTTACACACCTAATTCGGTCATGAGTGCCCGAATATCTTCAACGCTGAGCCATTGATCATTTGTATCGGAAGAGTACGAGAAACCGTCCGGGACAATCTCTCCCACCGGATCAATGAATCCCCACTCGGCAAGAGTGGGTGGAACGATGTACCGCGTTGGTTGTGCGAAAGTGCGACGTGCATCCTCAGCGGAAATCATTTCTTCATGTAATTTCTCACCGGGGCGGATACCAATCTCATACAGAGGTGCACCCGGTGCAATTGCTTCAGCCAAGTCAGTGACTTTCATGCTGGGAATTCGAGGCACATACAACTCGCCACCGTTCATGTCAGCGAAACTTTGCACAACAAAATCAACGGCCTGGGGCAAGGTGATCCAGAACCTGGTCATACGTATGTCAGTGATGGGAAGTGGCTCACCCTTGTGCGCTAATTCGCGGAAAAAGGGAATCACCGACCCGCGACTGCCCATGACATTGCCGTAGCGGACCACGGCGAATTTGGTGCCCGCATTCGTTGAATAGTTATTACTCGAGATAAATAATTTATCTGCGGTCAACTTTGTTGCACCATACAGATTAATAGGAGAGGACGCTTTGTCGGTGGAAAGGGCAACAACTTTTTTCACCCCGGCCTGCATGCTGGCGCGAATTACATTCTCTGAACCCAGCACATTTGTCTTGATGTACTCCATCGGGTTGTACTCAGCGGTATCCACCTGCTTCAAGGCAGCAGCATGAACAACGTGATCAACACCGTGAAGGGCGATTACTAAGCGGTCGTAATCGCGAATATCGCCCAAAAAGAACCGAACGCGTTCGTCGGTGCCCCACTCTTGCTTCATTTCGTATTGCTTCAACTCGTCGCGGGAGAAGATCACCACGCGGCGTGGATCGTGGTCATTGAGCACGGTGCGAAGGAATTCCTTGCCAAATGAGCCGGTACCACCGGTAATCAGGATGGATGCATCCTTCAAAGGTGACACCGATGACATGTAAACCTCCTGCTGAGCGGGTAATGCTGGGTCAAACCCCTCCGCGAGCCTATCGGCTGACCGTGTCTACCGTGCTCCCGCTGCAACAAGTTGCTTGGTCTCCTGATTGTCCTGAGCTGCAGGCTGATCACCGGCCTGACCCGCAGGTTGATCCGCAGGTACGGGGCGTGGGCGTGGCTTACGAGCTGCCGGTGGCACAAAGCCTCGGGCAAGTAGCAAGAAGATCAATGTGACTGAAACGCCAATCACGAGAGCAATGGACCACTCGGCCATGGCATCAGTGCCGGCTAATACGTAATGAGCGGTTGCCAATGGCCATGCGAAATAAGCAATGATGTGCGACCGCTTGAAGAAGGTGTTTCCCTTCTTTCCCAACTTGGTACGAATGCGACCAATGAGAGACACAGGCAACATGCACCACAGCGCAAGAGTGCCTAACGCCACGGGAATGGGTTGCCATGGAGCCAGTCCGGGTACCAAGATTTCTGGAATCGTGAACTTGACCACTGGGTCAATGAGCAAAGCAACAAGGTGAACTGCAAGCGCCCCTAGAGCAAGAGCGCCTAACCATCGATGCATGTGCAACAAAGCCACGGGTGTTGACTTTGTTCCCAAAATACGAGTCCGCAGAAACAAACCCCAGAAAACAACAGCGGAAAGGAGCGCCCAGGCAACAACGCCACTGGATCGAATGGTGAGCCACGACCAAGCTATGTCTGAATTGAATAAATTACTGACGATGTTCATGCGAATGCGACCTCTCCGTTGTTTCGAACTAGGTAATAAG
>CAZVLV010000118.1:0-5405 GCA_964628015.1 uncultured Aquiluna sp.
AATTGGCTCGCGAGCTGTGGCCTCATGAAGTGTTCAATATTGGTTTTTCAACTTTCTCGGGCCGGGTGACTGCGGCAAGTGAGTGGGGATCACCAGCGGAACGTAAACGTGTGCGACCAGCGCTCAGCGGAAGTTTTGAAGCTGCCCTGCACGCAATGCAAGAACCACTCATGTTGATTCCCACTGGTTACCCAGGAAATGAGAAGTTGTCAGATGTAAAGCTTGAGCGGGCAATTGGAGTCCTCTACAGGCCGGAAAATGAACGAACCAGCCATTGGTTCCATGCCAACCTTCAGGAACAGTTCGATGTTCTTATTCATATAGACGTAACAAGCGCACTTGATCCTTTGGAGCGAAATTCAGTCTGGGATCTTGGTGAGCCACCTGAGACATATCCAAGCGGGCTGTGATTACAGGCTGATTTATGACCGGTCAATTTCAGATTCCAGATTGCAACGTGAGTGACGCAGGCTATAGATTTATGGCATCGCATCTAAAGGTGCGAGTTGGGTAAAAATTGAATTGCAGTTATCAGAAACTCAACCGAAAGGTTAAGTGAAGGCTCCGAAATACTGGCGGGGCAAACAGCATCAGTTTCCCAAGGGAAGTGAACTTGTTATGCAAGCGACCTAGGTTGCCTAGGCGTGCGTGTGGCACACAGTATTTGTGTTGGCACCCCACGAAAGTGGATTGCACATGAGCTTCCTGAAATCGAAGGCCCCTCGAACTCATACTTTGAGGGGCCTTCGCTCGTTCAGCGAAAAGACAATGTCGTGGGGCAATCACTGAGTCCGGCGCCTTCGGGTTTTCCTATTGTGAAGAAATGTGCGCACGAAATGGGCTCGCTGGGTACGTGCCTAAAACTCGAACGTAAGCACTATAAAAAGCTAGTTCCTCCAAAGCTAAACTCAATGGCCTGTCCTCTGGGTGGCCCTCAACGTCAGCATAAAACTGCGTTGCGGAAAAACTCCCACCTAGTTGGTAACTCTCCAACTTGGTCATGTTCACTCCGTTAGTTGCGAACCCACCCATGGCTTTGTACAACGCAGCAGGTACGTTGCGAACACGAAACACAAAGCTTGTAATCACTGGCCCCGAATTTATGTCAGGTACTCGATTATCAGGTGCGAGTGTGAGGAATCGAGTCGTGTTGTTGTGTTCATCTTCGACATCAGTTGCAAGTATTTCCAAGTCGTAAAGTTCAGCGGCCAATGCGGGCGCTAACGCAGCCACGCTTGGATCAGATGCCTCGGATACTTCGCGCGCAGCACCAGCTGTGTCATCCGCCACAATTGCACGCCACCCATGTTCGCGAATGAGTTTTCGGCATTGACCGAGCGCATGAGCGTGGCTACGGACAACGCGAATATTGTCCAAAGATGCGCCAGGAATGGCCATCAGTTGAAAGTGAATGGGCATGAAGTACTCGCCAATGATGTGCAGATTCGAATCAGGAAGTAAATGGTGAATATCGGCAACACGACCAGCAATGGAATTCTCGACAGGGATCATGGCTAAATCTGCCTGACCCTCTGCCATTGCGGCAAAGACATCTTCAAATGTGGGGCAGGGCACTGCTTCTAATCCGGGATAGACGTTTCGGCAGGCGGCATCGGAATTGGAGCCGGGTTCACCTTGGTAGGCGATTATGTGAGCTGTTTCCTCAGGCTTACCAGTCAGCAGGGTGGGTTCCTGGGTCATGATCAGAAGCCTAGAGGCAGGCTTGCCACGGGGGGAGTTCGGTTGGCGCAGCGGGGCTAAGGGGCAACTTTATGGTGGATTCCAATCGATTTTTGGTGAATCGTGGAGTTATTGGTATAACTGAGGTACTCAATAGCGAGGAACTTTTCCTCGCTTGTCATCACAATATATAGGGGTAATACACATGTCGGACAAGACATACATGCTGTACGCAGCAAGCTACGCATCAAAGGCAGATGCAAAGGCAGATCTTGAGGCTCTCAAAGACATCAAGGCAGCAGGCGAGGTTCGTGATCTCACAGCAGCCATCGTGTCAAAGAATGAAAAGGGCAAGCTTCATGTCCACGAAACAACACATGCTGGCAAAGTTGCTGCCGGTGTTGGTGTTGTCGCAGGCGCAATCATTGGCGCTGTGTTCCCACCAGCAGGCGTAGCAGTCGTTACTGCTGCAGTCGGTGGAGCAGCCGGTGTTGGTGTTGTCGCAGGTGCAATCGGTCACTTCGCCGGTGGCATTAGCCGCAAGGACATGAAGGAATTGGGCGAATACCTGGATGCTGGCGAAGCTGCATTGTTGGCAGTTGCAGTCGATGCAATCGATACAGATATCGATGCAGCGATTTCACACGCAACAAAGAAGGCTAGCCGCGCAATCGACAAGGGTGACGTCAGCGCAGCAATCGAAGACCTCGAAAAGGGTCTCGACAAGGCTGTCAATATCGCAGGCGAGTAATTTCATTGTGGGGGTCACGGTCAAGCACTGTGACCCCCACAATGCTCGAATCTCTATGTACAGTGAACAACTCCAGGAGCGGAAGGAAAGCCACAATGAATGAGGAACAAAAGTCCACGCTCAAGAATTTCGGCGAGCATGCTTTGCACGGCGCAGAAGATGTTGTCAATGTCGCCGGCCACGGAATCGGTGGTGCCGTCAAGGGTGTCGCTGATGGAGTGGAAAGTGTTTCTTCTGACTCGGAAGTGAGAAAAGAAGACGAGAAGTAGAAAGACGAATACGGCTCGACACCTGAGTTGGATCAAGAACGAATCGGTCGTTAACCGCTCGCCACATGTTTCATCATTGCCATAATGGCTTGTGTGTGTATCCGAGCATCAGTTTCTCAGCGAGCCTCCCGTCATCGAGGCCAAAAATGAGAAAATGACGACATGAGTTTTGAGACTGAACCCGAAAGCGCTTTCACAAGATTGGAACAAGCTTCGTATCTTCGCCGAGTCCTCGGTGCGGGATCCATTGTTTTCCTCATAAGTGCGGTTCTCCTTATTGCCTTACCTAATTTTTTTGGTGAACTCTTGGGGCTCACGACTTCGGAAACAACTGACTGGGCATTGCGCATGATGGGTGCTGCATTGTTGGCGTTGAGCGGCCAAATGTGGCTCGTAAGGTCAGGGCCCGGTTTATCAGTTCGGCGGGCCGCAGCGGTCATGGTTGTTGCGGGTGGAGCCATGACATTGCTCACGGTGTTTATGCCGGCCGATTGGACGATTGCCCGGTTTGCATATCTCGCAGTGGGACTTGGGTTCCTCGGTGCTTACATCGCCCTATTGGTGAAGCGTTGACGTCTGTTTGGTGTCTAGATCACTTGGTTGGCGAATGGCTCGGGCAAATACCGCAATGATTGCCGTGATGGACAGTGCCGCAGCGAGCGCCATATACGTACCTTGCACACCCCATTGCTCCACCGATAAACCAACAAGCACCATGCCCAGCGGTGGTGCTGCATAAAACGCGGAAAGTTGTGCCCCAAAAACTCTTCCTTGTTCATCCGGTGACACTCGCTGTTGAACGATTGTGCTCATGAGGGGATTAAAGGGGCCCCAGAACAATCCAAGGAAGAAAGCTGATCCAACAAGAATGGGGAGCGGCGGAAGTATCGCCATGGGAAGAATGCTCGCTGCTGTGCCAATCAAGATTGTGCGAATGAGAGCTCGTTGCGACAGGCGAGCACTAATCCACCCATAGGCAAATGCACCAATAGCCGTTCCGCCCGCCATGGCCCCAATCACTATTCCCAGACTTTGGGGTTGATTTAGGTCGAGGAAATATGCGGGTAACACGATCGACTCTGTGGGCAAATAGACGATCGCAATGATCAGTACGGCAATGGTGATGGTGCGAAGCAACTTGTCCTGCCACAAAATGATGAATCCCCTGATCAATGCATGGTGTTCCTGTTGACCTTCTGCTTCCTTTAACTCGCGAGCCTCCTGGCCGGCATCTCCTACTCTCAGAAGGACAAGGCTTGCCGCTGCAAAAAGGAAAAGTCCGCCAGCAACCCAGAACGCATTGATTGCACCAACACCAGCAATGAGCCATGCGCCCACCACGGGTCCAGCAATCCAGCTAATGCCGAATACGCCTTCGTGAATTCCATTGAGTCGATTCTGATCCATGTGTGCGGCTTGCGCTGTGTCTGTCAAAAGCGTTCTTCGAGCTGTGTAGCCGGCTGGATCAAAGATCGCACCAACAACCGCCAAGATGAGAATCATGATGTTATTGAGTCCAAAAAGAATGGCGAACAGAGGAAAAGCAAGAACTGACACCGCGGACAGAAGATCTGCGCCAATACTGACGACTCTGCGCCCAATATGATCCACCATCCATCCACTCAGTGGCGATGCGAGTAAGGCAGGAATTGCTGAGAGTGCGAGAACCAAGCCAGCAAAGGCGGGTGAGTCGGTGCGTTCCAGGACAAGCCAAGGAATGGTAATCATGATGATGGAGTTACCGAGTCCAGATGTGAAGTTTGAACTCTCCAGTAGGTACACCGGTATCAGGCGGCGGAGGGTTTTCACACCCTGATCCTCTCACTGCGATCGAAGGACCCATTTCACCCGGGACAATTTGTGACAAGTGTGACGGATATATACACATGGGTCACAAGGGTCAGAACTTTTTCAGATTTTTTTAAAAACGACTTGCATGTGCTGGACAAGGGGGAGTACAAATGACTTATCGCACTGAAAGGTGCGGTTCGGGCAAGGAAACGCAGTTAGCGGAAAGTGTGAATCGCAAGGTTCAGGCTGGAGGCTCCGAAATGTTGGCGGAGCAAATTGCGAGGAAAAGCTCGAGGGAAGCATGAAGGCTTTGTCGGTACGTGAGGAAACTTGCGTACGAGCGCGGTGCACAACATTGGTGCCGAGGCCCCGAGAAATCGGTTGACAAGCGAGCGACCCGAAGCGAAGGCCCCTCGAACTCATACTTCGAGGGGCTTTCGTCTATTTATATAGGTGATCTGCCTGAGAACTCCTCACCGCCACGCAGTCTCGCTGGTGAATTTGGCTAGGTCACCTCCTCATGCAGCCGCAAATCCGCAAGGACGAATAAATTGGGTGGAAATCTCCGACAAAGCGGAATATAGTCTTTCACTATGTCGAATTTACGGATATCTGAGGCAGCTGAACTATTGGGTGTGAGCGATGACACCGTGCGCCGTTGGATTGACGAAGGTCGGCTTAGTACAGCCAATGCTCCGGGACCCCGCTCGGTTCTCGGTGAAGACGTGGCGGCCCTGATGAGGGAGAACGCACCAGAACTTCCCCATTTGCGCGTCTCTGCGCGCAATAGATTCGATGGAATTGTGACGCGGGTGGAAAAAGACAAAGTCATGGCACTCGTGGAATTGCAATGTGGTCCTCATCGAGTTATTTCGCTTATGAGCACGGAAGCGGCGGAAGATCTCGGACTAAAG
>CAZVLV010000119.1:0-5372 GCA_964628015.1 uncultured Aquiluna sp.
GCCAAGGTTCTCCAAGGTTAAGTCTGGGTAAGGAATGCAATCCGGAGTTGGATCGTCTGGCACCATGTCTCCGTGCATGTACTTGTGGTGGAAGACGACCCAGCAATTTCAGGACCGCTCCTGCAAGGTTTAGTACGAAATGGATTTGACGCAACATGTGTGGAATTCGGCGGTCTCGCTGTTGAGGCTCTTCCCGGCAAAGACATGGTGATACTTGATCTTGGGTTGCCGGATATGGACGGCCTTGAGGTGTTAAAGGCAATCAGAAAGATCTCTGATGTACCCGTGATCATTGCCACAGCGCGAGGCGATGAAATGGATCGAATTATTGGCCTTGAGATAGGTGCCGATGATTATGTAGTTAAACCATTCTCGGTTCGTGAACTAGCCGCACGTGTTCGTGCAATTTCGCGCAGGCGTGTTGTTGAAGCGCCAAGTGACATGGGTCAGGTATCCCTGGACAGAAACCGCAGATCGGTATTGGTCTCAGGCGAGCCCATTGATCTCACTGCAAAGGAGTTTGATCTCTTGGCTGTTCTTCTAGAAGAACCTGGGCGTGTTGTTCCGCGTCAAGAGCTGTATTCACGCGTATGGGATCCAGTGTGGATTGGGAGTGGAAAAACTCTCGATGTGCATATTGCTGGCTTACGCAAGAAGCTGGGCAATAGCGATCTGATTGAAACTGTTCGTGGTGTCGGATACAGATATGTAGATCTTCCGTGACCAGACGCCTTGTCATTGCCATGACAACACTTGTCGCTGTGATTGCTTTGGCATTAGCGATCCCGTTAGGGCTGGCCATCAGTAATTATGAACGTGAAAGTTTCATTAGTTCATTGGAGTTTGACACGCTCACAACTGCGTCAGTGATGTCGTCTGAGCCATATGTTGATTGGCAGGCAACGGCTGACACTACGGCTGAACGGACAGGCGCTCGAGTTGTCGTCGTCAACTCAAATTTGACTCTCATTGCCGACAGTGATTCCAGTGGTGTAGATCGAATGTTTGATCGGCCGGAAATCGAGGCTGCACTTGCAGGCGAATTGGCCTCTGATGTTCGTCCGTCGGTCACATTGAATGATGACCTGCGTTATGTCGCCGCGCCGATTGTCCAAAATTTCAAGGTTGTTGCAGTGGTGAGGCTCTCACTGAGTGAGAGTGCGGTTGATTCGGAAGTCCTCATTGCTGAGTTATGGCTGATCGCTTTTGTGGCAAGTGTGATTGTGGCAGCAGGACTTGTGGCGTGGTTGCTTTCTCGATCCATTGCGCGGCCTGTCGACGCGCTCACTGAAGTTGTTGAACAATTGCCACAAGACCTGTCGATTCGCGCAGACGAGAATCATGGAACAAAGGAAATTCGTCAGGCCGCCAATGCACTCAATGCCACCGCATCGCGTCTTGAAGGATTACTCAGCAGAACCCAAAGAGTGGCCGCGGACGCTTCCCACCATTTACGCAGCCCGCTGACCGGTGTGCGCCTGCGACTCGAAGCAATCTCCGACGTATCTCAGGATCCGGAGATCACATTGAATGCGAATGAGGCTATTGCTGAAGTAGATCGACTAGCGCACCGCATTGATCAAATCATGCTTCTGACTCGTTCGGATTCAGGAATTCTAAATCTACGAACGGAGTCCTTGAGTCGCATTGTGCAGGAACGCCTTGAATCAGCCAAGGTGATAGCACAGGAGAAAGGTGTGGAAATCATTGCAGAGATGGAAGACTGCAGTGTGATAGTTCCCGCAGGCACCTGTTCTCGAATCATTGATGAGCTTCTCGGTAATGCACTGAAGTATGCGGCATCTGAAATTCAGGTAAGTGTCACTACTGATGCGACATATGCAACGCTGACTGTCTCCGACAATGGCCAAGGCCTGCCCGCCGGTGAAGACCTGACACACATCTTTCAGAGGTTTTATCGGGCATCAAACTCCACTCCGGGTGGCAGTGGCCTTGGACTTGCCTTGGTTCAGGAGAGCGCCCGAATGGCGGGGGGCGATGCATATTCTGAACGAGGCACGGACGGTACCGGATTAGTACTCAAGGTACGCCTTCCCCTTGCTCAGTGACTTATCCTGTAATTATGTCTGTCGATGCTCGTGTCACACCGTGCCCATCATGTGGCACCAAGAATCGCGTCCCGGTCAGTAGCAAAGGAACTCCGACCTGCGCCTCGTGTAAACAGTCACTGCCATGGATCGCCGATGCCACGGATGCATCCCTTGCAGGTGCACTCGACACACATAAATTGGTCCTGATTGATTTATGGGCACCGTGGTGTGGACCGTGCCGCATGGTGGCACCCGTCCTAGAGAAGTTGGCTGTTCGGTACGCGGGGTCGCTGAAGGTGGTCAAGATCAACGTTGACGACAACCCTCGCTCAGCAGCGCAATATGACGCTCGTTCCATCCCCACACTTGTCATGGTCAAAGACGGAAAAGTTGTGGACCGGGTAATTGGTGCGCAGCCCGAGCCGGCACTGGCAGCGAAAATAGAGCCCTTGCTCACGAGTAATTGATAAATCAACTTAATTGATGTCAGTTCTTTGTCGATATTGATTCGTGGGGCAGACTAGGCTGAAAGTAATTACTCCTCGAGGGCGGGACGGTCGGATAAACATGATGCGTACGGTCATGGTTGTTGAAGATGACGATGCAATCCGCATGGTGCTTCGCACCAACCTTGAAGACGAGGGGTATCGAGTACTTGAGGCCGTCACTGCCGAACAAGGTTTGGTGATTGTTCAGGACGAACAACCGGATGTCGTTCTGGTGGACCTTCGACTACCTGGGATCCACGGCCTAGATTTGGTTCGATCCCTTCGTGCCACAAGTTCTGTACCGATCATCATTGTGACGGCTCAAACCGATAGCCACGATGTCGTGGCTGGTTTAGAAGCTGGCGCTGATGATTATGTAACCAAGCCATTTGTCGCCAAAGAGCTGATGGCGCGAATTCGCACCCAACTACGCCGGGCGAATCATGAAGAAGATGTCCAAGATGGGTTAGTGTGCGGTCCCATTGAATTACGCATGGACACGGCCGAAGTCGTGCGCAATGGCCAAGTAATTCCCGTATCCCGCATCGAGTTTTATGTTCTCGCCGAACTCATTGGTGCTCAGGGCAAAGTATTGAGCCGTGATCACCTGCTTCGCAAAGTGTGGGGATACGGAAACGCAGGCGATGGCCGAGTGGTAGACAACTTGATTTATCGGTTGCGAAATAAGATCGAAGAGGATCCGGCAAATCCGGAACTCCTCCTAACCGTGCGGGGTTTCGGCTACCGAATGAAGTCCTAAATGCGGTTCGGACTCCGAACACGAGTCGCGCTGGCATTTGGACTGCTATCGCTCGTTATCGCGGGCGCAGTTGCAGGAGCAACGTATTCCGTCGCTCGGTGGTACTTGCTCAATCAACGCGAAGACGCAGCAATTACTCGAGCAGTTCTCGATTCGCGTGCAGCCAGCGCTGCCCTCTCAGCAGGCCTTGATCCCCTTGAAGCACTGGCCCAGATTCCGTCAGTCGGGACTTCTCAACCCATGATTCAAGTTGCAGGCACCTGGTACACATCTGGTGTCACCGTCCCACCTGACGCATTACCCACGAGCCTGCTTACCGTCACTGCGAGCGATGGTGGTGCGCAACAACGCACCGCAATTGGCGATGAAGAGTATTTAATCGTTGCTATCCAACTGCCTACGGGTGTGTATGTGGAAGTGTTCTTATTGCGCGACCTTGATTTGATTTTGACTATTGGCGGTTGGTTGTTGGTACTACAAACCTTGGCAGCGGGTCTCGTTGGAGTGCTCATTGGCAGATATGCATTCGGTCGCATTATTCGCCCACTGTTTCGTTTGGGCGCGGGTGCGCGTCGAATTGCCGACGGTGATCTGTCCACTCGAATTCCACTGACAAAAGATCCAGACTTGGATCCGATTGCGGCGTCCTTCAACGGAATGGCGGAGTCGGTGCAGTCACGAATTCAACGTGAACAACGATTCAGTGCCAACGTTTCCCATGAGTTACGTTCACCTCTCACTGCTGTGGTCGGCACGGTAGACCTTCTCGATAAGAACGTGGAACAACTTCCCGAGCGAGAACAGCGCCTGATTTCCACATTGCACACTCAAACAGCGCGCATGTCACAGATGCTGATTGACTTGCTGGAGATAAGTCGAATTGGCAATGATGACCCACCGTTACTGGAGTCGGTAGACGTTCGAACCCTGTGTCTTGATGCCATTCATGTACGCAACTTGCCAGAAGCACTTGTCATTGGATCTTCTCAAGTGATTCGAACTGACACCAGGAGATTTGAACGAATTGTGGGGAACTTGATTGACAATGCCAACAGACATGGTGGTGGAGTGACCGCGGTTCGTATTGAGCAATGCGAATCCCCGCATGAAGGTTGTGTGCGAGTGTGTGTGGAAGACAACGGCCCCGGCATCCCTTCGAATGAAGTTGACCGACTATTCGAGCCGTTCACTAGAGGGGAAGATGCCAAGAAGACATCTGGCGCAGGTCTCGGGTTGGCGATTGCATATGAACAGGCGCATCTATTGGGTATTCAGATAAGCATCGAGTCCCCCGATGGTGGCGGTGCTCGTTTTGTGATCGATATACCGCCCTCGCTCACCGATGAACTCCCGGCAGACTGGGCGGAAGGAAATCGTCTGTGAACTCATGCTGGAGCAATAGATTGCGGCGGGCACGCTGTGTGGCCCTGTGGTCGGGAACCGCAGTTCTGTGCCTTGCGCTTATTTCCTGTGGAGTGCCCACGCAGGACACCGCACAGCCCCTGGCCACTGAAGTGATTGCCCCACCGGCGATTCCGGCAACGCCTTCCCCCAGCCCAAGTGTGACCGTAGGTCCAACGAATTCGCCGGAACCTTCGTCAACAGTCGATGTTCTTGTTGATCTTTGGTTTGCAGGTGACACCGGACTGGTACCTGTTCCCACTGAGGTTATTCCCCCAGACAGCGACCAGGCGATTCTCTCTGGGTTGGTTGCAGGCCCACCGGAGAATGAACAACTGCGCACGGTTGTCGTGGACCCGTTAACAGGTGACCCACTTGTATCGGTCTTTGAAGGTGAACCGGCAGTCGTGGCACCGGGAGCCACGGTGTTTATTGCGTTATCGCCTGAATTTGCGGCCTTGCCACCGAATGAACAGGTCCTCGTTTTGGGTCAGGTAGTGGTCAGTATCTCGGGGGCAGGGTTAGGCGCCGTGGAATTTGTTGACTCCACTGGTTCCCCTGTAGCTGTCCCGCTTCCCGATGGTCGATTACTGGATCGACCAGCAACAACATCCGATTACATTTCGCTTGCTGCGCAATGATGCAGCAGCGCAAAAACCAATCAGCGCAATG
>CAZVLV010000120.1:0-5365 GCA_964628015.1 uncultured Aquiluna sp.
GTGCCTGAAGTAGTTGCTGAGAATGGTGGGGTAGCGGTTCGCACCCGAGTTGGTCACTCCTTTATTAAGGCCACCATGGCCGAGACCAATGCGGTATTTGGTGGCGAACACTCGGGACATTTTTATTTCAGAGATTTTTGGCGGGCCGATTCCGGAATGCTGGCAGCACTCCACTGCATTGCGGCTTTGGGTGAAACCCCCGAGGGCACGCAGTTTTCAAGTTTGATGACACCCTTTGATCGCTATGCAGCTAGCGGTGAGATTAATACCGTTGTTGCTGACCAAGGTGCCGTTATGGATCAGATCAAGTTGGAGTATGCCCAGCGTTCTGATCTTGGCTCAATTCACTTCGATGATCTCGACGGACTCAGTGTTGACTCAGACACGTGGTGGTTCAACGTCCGCCCCAGCAACACGGAACCTTTGCTACGGCTCAATGTCGAAGCTAAGGACCCCGCACTTATGCACACACTGCGTGATCATGTGCTCTCACTCATGCAAGGTTCTTCACCTGACAAACCTCCAGCGGGCATTGCCCCCGAACTATGGGCGGTGTTGGCATGTCCATGCCCTGATCATGGTGCGCTGCGAGCGAGTTCTGAATCTGATCGCATCGAGTGCACCGTGTGTGGTCGCAGTTTCCCGATACTCGATGGCATCCCGGTGATGTTGATTGATTCTGGGTCAACGGAATCATCAGGTGCGTGATCAGATGTGCAGGGAAATGGTTTAGGGAATCGTGCACGTCATTACTGGTGCTTTGAAAAATTATGAGTGGGGAACGCTCGATGGCCTGCGTCCGTGGACCGATGGCCCCGCACCACTTGCTGAACTGTGGTTCGGCGTGCACCCCAGTGGGCCTTCGCCAGTGGTTGCTGGCGTTGATGACCAGGGTGGCTCCAGTGCATCCAGTGCATCCAGTGCACTCGAGGCATCCAATTCGCTTTATCTGGACTCTGTGTTAACGCGCACCGATGTACCTATATTGGTGAAACTGTTATCAGCGGCCAAGCCGCTCTCGGTTCAAGTGCATCCGTCCGCGAAATTTGCGGAGCGCGGATTTCACCACATTAACCGTGAGATTGATTCACCTAACGCGCCATTTGCAGATGAGTATGAGAAAACAGAACTTTTATACGCACTGACGGAGTTTGAAGCTTTTTCGGGGTGGCGTGATTTCGCTCAGGTGCGCGCGATTTTCGCAGCACTGTCCGCCATCACAGGTGTCGAGTTTTTCCCCGCCGAGGCAACTCAAGCAGAAGCTTTCGCGTATCTAGTTCATCACGCGCCTGCACTAGCCAACCTAGATTCAGTCATTGCAGCAATTCCAGCTGCGCTAGAAAATATGACCGACGCGCATTCACTCGACGCGCATTCACTCGACGCGTACTCACTCGACGCGTACTCACTCGACGCGTACTCGACCGTTATCCGCGAGTACCCTCGCGACCCCGGTTGTCTGCTCACACTATTTCTTGCGGTTATTCATCTTGAACCCGGTGAATCGATATTTGTTCCCGCAGGGGTGCCGCACAGCTACATCCGCGGTACAGGACTTGAAGTCATGACGTCCTCGGACAATGTATTGCGCTTAGGTCTCACACCTAAGCCAGTTTTTGCAGACTTAGCGTTGGAAGCATTAAGTTTCGCGCCTCCGGTTGCGTCTGCGCCGTTTGCGGTCTTCGCCACGCGTGACTCGTGCGTTGCCGCTAGCGGGCATTATCGGTTAGTGCTGGCTTTGGAAGGCACTGCAACGGTCCAACTTTCCACCTCATCTGCAGTGATTCAGCCCGGACAGGCTGCAGTCATCACTGCAGAGGAGTCAGAAGCACATATTGTGACTGAAGGTAGGGTCGCTGTTGTCACTGCTGATGACGTATCTACCAGAAGCTCTGACCACTAGCGTTTCTCGGTATTTCTTAATCGTGAACAGCAACACCACTATTTGCTTTGTGCGCATGCGTCACACGCATTAATTCTTTGGCAGTCAATGTCAGACCCCCGGTGTTGACTATGTTTATGCCGAACAACAAAGTTCACGCGCCGAGCAATCAAGAGAGTCAAGCATTCAAGTCGCGCGAATCCAAGTCCCATAAATCCAAGTCCCATAAATCCAAGCCACACGTACCAGAAGCATTCGTCATTGCAGATCTAGATTTACTCGAGAAGTTACGCGACAGCGAAACGCAGCGTAATCGGCTTTATCTTGATCAAGCCCTGATCCTGCGTGAAATTGCAGGTCCGCACCGCGTCTCTCACATGGTAACTATTGGTGCTGATCCTGATCCTGATTCTCATTCTCATTTATCGACATCGTCATCGACATCCCCATCGTCACGCACCATCACGATAGACGATGGAATCCGTGAGCAAGTGGCCGTTCATGTTCGGTGGTCATTCACCGAGACCCAGAGACGCATAGATCATGCTCGGCTGTTATTTGGCCCGCTCTCGCACACTGCGCAGGCGCTTCATATTGGCAGTATCTCTGTTGAGCACGCAACAATCATGTGCAATGCAGCATCCAAGTTGTCCTGTGCATGGCGAACATCTCCTGAAGAACAACAGCAATTCATGAGTGACTGTCTTCAACTAGAAAGCATTGTTTTGCCCATTGCCAAGGAGAGCACTGTGTCCCGCACAAAGGGAGCGGCAGACAGGTCCCTAGAGAGCATTGACTCGGTGGCACAGCGCGAGCGCCGGCGTCTGCAGCGGCGTCATCATGACATCACCATCATCGATGATGGAGACGGTCAAGCCCTATTCCTTGCCCGAATGGGAATTCTTGAAGCGCACGCCTGCGCGTCGGTGATCCGAAGCCATGCTGCGTCTGAGAAGTTTTCCCAACTTACTGATCTCCAAGGAGAAGCACTTTCTGCGGGACAAACCCGAATTGCCGCCTTTATCGACCTCATGACTAACCCTCAAATAATCGGAAAAGCTGTCCAAGCGCAATTAGACGTTGTTATTGACCTTGAGACTCTTCTGGGCTTGCAGGAGGCAATGGGTAGTTGTGCTGAGGGGAGTCGGGCACCCTTTCCTGAACTCAAGCGCTTTATCCAAGCTCGCGACATCTCGTGCCGATTCCCAGGGTGCAATAGGAGTGCCAAGGCCGGGCAGATTGACCATGCACGCGAGTGGGGCAGAGGTGGTCAGACGAATCGAGCTAATCTCGGTGCCTTATGCACCCGACACCATCAACTCAAAACCCACGGCGGGTGGAGCATCGTGGAAAGTCACGCCAACGGGTCTTGTGCCTGGCGTGCCCCACACTCCGGAACCTACTGGACCCCAACTCGATCACAGGATCCCAAACTGCTCCGACCTGCGGAGCCAGGATCCGAGCCGGAAAGACCCGAGCCGGAAAGACCCGAGCCGGAAAGACCCGACAATTCGGACCCGCCCTTCTGAAATCCCGTTGAAATTCGAATTCCATGGAATTTCAGGCTGTGCACCAGGGGTGTCACGATCTGCGAGTTGGGGGATATCTGGCAGAATGGGAAAACCACGCACCCGGAGCCCTGGTCTTTGTTGTGGAATCCCACTCGTTCCAATAGTTTCCATGAATGTTGCATATATATGCGCATGAGTGACTTTTGACATATTTTGAGGAGCTTTAATGTCTGCCAGCACCAACTCCGTGACCAAAGCAGATGGCACACCCGACTACAAAGTCGCTGACCTTTCGCTCGCCGATTTTGGTCGCGATGAGATTCGCCTCGCCGAACATGAAATGCCAGGACTAATGGCCATGCGTGAGCAATTCGGTAAGTCGAAGCCATTGACTGGGGCCCGAATCACAGGTTCACTTCACATGACCGTGCAAACGGCCGTACTTATCGAGACTCTCGTGGAACTTGGCGCAGAAGTGCGCTGGGCCTCCTGCAATATTTTCTCGACCCAAGACCACGCAGCGGCGGCCGTGGTGGTTGGTCCCCATGGCACCGTGGACAATCCCCAGGGTGTTCCCGTGTACGCATGGAAGGGCGAGACACTGCCCGAATACTGGTGGTGCACCGAGCAAATCCTGATGTGGCCAGACGGTAAGGGCCCCAACATGATCCTCGATGACGGTGGCGATGCAACCCTCCTCGTTCACAAGGGCAAAGAGTTCGAAGCCGCAGGTGTTGTGCCGAAGCCAGATGCAGACACATCTGAGGAATACACCGTTGTTTTGGAAACCCTTGCTCGTACACTCACTGAAGATCCCCAGCGCTGGACCAATATCGCCGATGGCATCATCGGCGTGACAGAGGAAACCACGACAGGTGTGCATCGCCTATACGAAATGCACCGTGAGGGATCCCTCCTGTTCCCAGCGATCAACGTCAACGACTCGGTCACCAAGAGCAAGTTCGACAACAAATACGGTTGCCGTCACTCACTCATTGACGGAATCAATCGCGCGACCGACACCATGATTGGTGGCAAGGTTGCTGTCGTATTCGGATTCGGCGACGTCGGTAAAGGTTCGGCTGACTCACTACGCGGTCAAGGCGCCCGCGTCATCATCACCGAGATTGATCCAATTTGCGCATTGCAGGCAGCCATGGATGGCTACCAGGTAGCGCGCATCGAAGACGTTATCGATCAAGCCGACATCTTCATTACAGCCACGGGTTGCTACGACGTCATCACCGTAGATCACATGAGCAAAATGAAGCACCAAGCGATAGTTGGCAACATTGGTCACTTCGACAATGAAATCGACATTGCAGGTTTGGCTTCGTACCCTGGGATTGTCCGCAAGACCATCAAGCCGCAGGTTGATGAATGGACCTTCCCCGATGGCCATTCCATCATCATGCTCTCAGAAGGTCGTTTGCTGAATCTCGGAAACGCCACAGGGCATCCATCATTCGTCATGAGTAACTCATTCACGAACCAGGTTCTGGCGCAAATCGAACTCTTCACAAAGAGTGATCAGTACTCGCTTGATGTTCACGTATTGCCCAAGCACCTTGATGAAATGGTCGCCCGCCTGCACCTGGATGCACTCGGCGTTCGACTCACCGAGCTCTCAAAGCCACAGGCGGAGTACCTGGGCGTAGACGTCGCAGGTCCGTACAAGCCAGATCATTACCGCTACTAAGCACTTACCGCTTGACCTTAGTTCTGCCTCTCGTTAAGGGCGAGTGTCCACATAGGTCACTCGCCCTTAGGCTTTCACAGTGACTTCGCATGAAGCCCATGAAGACCATGAAGACCATGAAGCCCATGGGGCGCATGACGCATCCAGAATGCCAGTGACATTCGACATTGCTGAACAAGAAGGCAGGCCACTTGTCTGGCCTCGATGGGGTACTTGGGATGCAGTAATTGCCATCGGTGGATTTGTTGTCCTCACCGCGCTTGTGGCTGTTCC
>CAZVLV010000121.1:0-5358 GCA_964628015.1 uncultured Aquiluna sp.
ACCTGCCCTGTCGATAAGTCAGTGCACTTTCATCGTACCGACCATGCTGACATCATGTTGATCACCTATCATAACGATCTAGAACTACTTGCTCGCCAGGTTCGCTGGCAGCCCGGATGGTTATCGGTGCTCGCGGGCTTCGTCGAAGCAGGGGAATCTGCCGAGGCGGCAGTCGTGCGGGAGATCGCCGAGGAAGCCGGCGTGAGGATTAATCCATCGAGCATTCACTACCTGGGCAGTCAACCCTGGCCATTTCCTAATTCCTTGATGCTCGGCTACCACGCAAGAGTGAGTGAGACGTATGTACCCAGCGATCCCATTGAGTTAACTGTTGACGGTGAGGAAATTGCCCACGCTCAGTGGTTTAGTCGCGAGGAGTTACTCGAAGCCTGCAGGTCGGGGGAAATTCATCTGCCCCCGCCCGTGAGTATTGCGCACAGACTTATTGTTCAGTGGCTGGGTGAACCACTACCCAGAGAGAGCGCATTCAGATAAATCTGTAGGGTCCAACTGAGATTTATAAACTGCCAACTTTGGCAACCACTTCAGCGATGGGTGGGTTTGTGAGGGTTGTGCCATCGGAAAATTTCAGGGTCGGAACAACTTCATTCCCTCCATTAATTGACGCGACAAATGCAGCGGAATCCCGGTCGGCTTCAATGTCGACTTCAATGTATTCGATACCTGCACGCTGCATCTGAGCCTTGAGTCGCTGGCAATAGCCGCACCACACTGTGCTGTACATGATCACGGAATTGTTGTCTCCGCTGGTGTTGGGTGGATTGTTCACAGAGGAAGCCTATGGGGATTCGTGTTTGTCGGCGCAGCGTGTCAAGATCTGCCCATGAGCCCGGAATCGAATGCCAGTAGGGCTGAACAGATTCTCGAGGGACTCGATAGTGAGCAGGCTGCCGTGGCGCGAGCTGTGTCGGGGCCGGTGCGGGTGCTCGCGGGAGCAGGCACAGGTAAGACACGGGCCATCACACATCGGATTGCGCACTCCGTTGTCATTGGCGAAAGCGACCCGGAACGAACTTTGGCCGTCACGTTCACCAATCGCGCCGCTGGGGAAATGCGACACCGATTGCGAACCCTGGGTGCTGAACGAGTCCAAGTCCGCACATTCCACGCCGCAGCGCTGCGCCAGTTGAGATATTTTTGGCCGCAACTTTCCCCGTCAGTATTTCCAGAGTTGATTGCATCCAAGGCTCCGGTCGTTGCCCGTTCACTTTCCTTCTGCAAGGTGGATTCAGATACGGCACTAGTTCGCGATATCAGCGGTGATATCGAATGGTGCAAGTCAAACATGATCGACTCAGCCCTTGTGCACAAGGCCAAGCGTGAATTCGCCATAGATACTGCTACTTTTGCCAAAGTTTTTGATTCATATGAATCCATGAAGAAGGAACGCAATCAACTAGATTTCGAAGACATACTCACGCTTATGAGCGCCACTATTCGTAGCCGTCCTGAGATTGAGGCTGCGGTTCATAAGGCATACAGGTGGTTCACTGTTGACGAATACCAGGATGTCAATCCGTTGCAAAAGAACCTGCTGGATCTGTGGCTCGGTGATCGTGATGACCTGTGTGTGGTCGGCGATCCCAGCCAAACCATTTATTCTTTCACTGGAGCCTCTGCCCAGTACCTCGCGCAATTCGCGACTCAGTTTCCTCGTGCCACTCGAATTGAATTAGTGCGTTGCTATCGATGCACTCCAGAAATCACATCCATGGCGAATGCTGTAATCAGTGGCGAAAGCAATTCGGTGACTTTGCGATCCCAACGTGAACCCGGGCCGCCGCCTAAGGTCACCGCCTATGCAGATGACAACGATGAAGCCGCTGGAGTTGCCCAATCCATACGTGAGTTGCTCGACTCAGGAACTTCGGCCGCAGATATCGCTGTTCTTTATCGGATAAATGCTCAATCAGCGGAGTATGAAACAGCATTCGCCGACGCTCATATCCCATGTGTTCTCCGAGGCACCGAGAGATACTTTGACCGACCTGAAGTCAAGACGGCAACCATGTTGTTGCGCGGCGATGCCAAGAATCCCGACACAGCAGGTGAGTCACTTGTGGATCGGATCGAAGCAGTGCTGTCCAGCATGGGCTGGTCACCTGAGCCACCTCGCGGAACGGGTGCTGTACGCGAGAAGTGGGAGTCTCTTCTTGCTCTCACCACCATGGCACAGGAGTGCCCTGACTCCATGTCCTTGAGCGAATTTGTTCATGAACTGGATCAGCGGGCCTCGGTGGAGCATGCGCCCGGGGCGGCAGCGGTCACGCTTGCGTCGATTCATTCCGCAAAGGGCCTGGAATGGCCGATAGTTTTTCTGATCGGCTGCAGCGAAGGGCTTTTGCCCCTGTCGTATGCGGACACCAGCGATTCAATAGAAGAAGAACGTCGGCTGACCTATGTCGCGGTCTCTAGAGCAGGCCAGCAGCTTCACATCAGCTGGGCAAAATCTCGTACGCCAGGTGGCAAAGCAACACGAACATTGAGTCGGTTTATTGCTGATCTTCCACCGGGGGTTTTCGATGGCACGTTGGCTGGCATACCTCGGGGATCCTCGACCGGGTCTTTCATTGCCGGCGAATCACGCCGAGACTCCAGGCGTCAACGCAAAGGGCCCCGACCGTGTCGGGTATGCGGAAAGGCATTGGTTACGGCGGGGGAGCGAACCCTGGGTCATTGCCACGGCTGTCCTGTGGAGTTACATGAGGAACTCTTTGAGGCTTTACGGGATTGGCGCAAAGAATTATCAGCAGCAAAGGCTGTTCCTGCATACATAGTGTTTACAGATGCAACTCTCACTGCAATTGCGGAGCAGGTTCCCAATGATCTCGAATCACTATCCGAAATTCCTGGAGTTGGGCCTGCGAAACTCAGTGAATTCGGTGGCGAGGTACTCGAGATTGTCAGGCGTCTGCAGGGCTAAAGCCCGGAACCCATGTCTCGAGCTCTTCGAGTACTGGAACGTGAGCATCGAGTTGACAAAGAACGGCAATACTGCCAAGCCAGACCCGATGAATGAGGGCATAAGACGGTGGCAGGTTGATTTTCATGCCAATGGTGAAATCAGGATTTCGGACATCGTTAATTCGATTAAATTCACCACGAATCCAATCCCGGGTGAAGTGGAAGGATTCATGACGGGTCGGTTCAACAAATGGCTCCAAGTAGTCCAATACCTGTTGGGCATCAACTGTGATGTTGGGCTTAACGAAACCCTCTGCGCGGAGGCCCTCTAGAACCTTTTCGGCATCGCCACTTTGGGCAATGCTCAGGAGCGTGCCCATGGCAACGGGTAGGCCATCTGGCAGTCGAGATACAGCGCCAAAATCCAACACACAGAGCTTGCCATCGGGGGTGATTCGGAAATTCCCTGGATGGGGATCCGCATGCAACAGGCCCGCTCGAGCGGGTCCAGCTAGGAGGAATCTTTCATACAGCAATCCTGCATGGTCGCGTTCTTCGACCGTGCCCTCGGCAATCACGCGGGATAACGGTGTGCCATCAATCCATTCACTTACTAGTACGTGTGGCGCGGCCGCCAATATGTGTGGAATATGAAAATCTGGGTCGCCTTCGAATGCCACGGCAAAAGCGCGTTGGTTTTCGGATTCGAGGAGATAATCAAGTTCTTCAACTGCGCGATCTTTGAGTTCTTCCAGCAAGGGTTTTATCTCTAGCCCGGGAATCCAGCCGGCGAATATCTTGCCCATGCGGATCATTTGATTGAGGTCTGCAATGAGAGCTTTATCGGCACCAGGGTATTGAACTTTGATTGCTACTTCGCGGCCGTCGTGCCAAATGCCCTTGTGCACCTGGCCAATGGATGCTGCAGCCGCGGGCGTGTCATTGAACTCTAGGAATCGGCCGCGCCAATCCGAACCGAGTTCCTCTGCAAGGATTTTGTGAATAGAAGCGGCGGGCATAGGCGGTGCTGCATCTTGTAATTTGGTCAACATGGCGCGATAAGGGGCCGCGATTTCCTCGGGAAGTGCTGCCTCGAAAATACTCATGGCCTGGCCAAGTTTCATCGCTCCGCCTTTGAGCTCACCCAACACCTTGAACATCTGCTCAGCGGTTCGCTGTTGCATCTCGGCGGCGATAGCTTCTGCAGGTTTGCCGCCCACTCTCTTGCCAAACCCTAAAGCAGTTCGGCCTGCGTAGGTGGCTGGCAGCGAAGCCATACGGATGCCCCGAGTGAAGGCATTCTTGGGTAACTCAGGCATGTGACCATTGTGGCCGCTCGGGATCAGGTTCGCTCATCGGGATATGTCACAGGAAGTTGGCATCCACACAATGGGTGCGGTGGTCGATTCTCTCGGGTGAAACTGGGAAGTGGCATGGCGGCTACCCAGGCACTGTTCCAGGGCCTATTTCCATCCACCCACTGACGCAGTATCGACACGGTGAATGCCGATGTCATGTGCAGGAGCAGCGAATCCGCGGTGGAATGGTTCTGGGAACTTCGCCAAGCTAGATAACGTGCAGGCCAGGTCGGGTCCTGATCGCGGCGATGCAGAAAGTCACAGCGGATACATGAAGTCAGGCCTGGAATAACAAGTGGCCCGACCACGGCTTTCGTATGACGGATCCCGACGTGCAGGTGTGGTAACCGTTCCCGTTCCGCGAAATCATGGTCGGCAACGAGTGAATGCGAGATGCTCGGGAAAACCACCGCGGAGGCTGTTCGGACAGATGCCGCCTGTATGAATCCTGCCTGCTGAAGAAGTGACGTGATGTTGGCGCTCAAGTAATTTGTACCAGCAATATAGATCTGGGAATTGCATCGTCGATCGATTGTGTCTGCCGGATTGGGTCGCTCACACTTACCCGCTTCTTGAATGTGAAAGTGAGTGATCTCTGATCCCACTTTCTTTTTCTCTGATGTCCAGCGGGTAATAGCCGGTTGCGCATGTGAATCCAATATCCCGGCGGATTCCAAGCCTGCGCGCACAACCTGTCGAAGGAATTGCCGCTCTTCTTCGTTGCTATGCGTGGCAAGTGCATCGTCAATTGATTTATCTCCAGACAAGTTATTCAGCCATGATTTCTGTTCATTGCTTAAAGAGAGGCGTTCATGTGAATCACCGAATGTAAAGGTCCAATTACTCACTTCAATGAGAGGTACCAGTGGATTCCGTTGCGGGAAAATAATGTGCATGTGGGCATATTTAGGCAATCAACCTGTGGATATCGAGGTGCAATCCACAGGGGAAATTGATAGTGGTGTTCTTGGTGAGAACGTCAAGGATGGAAATTAACCCAAGGTTGCGCTTAGGTATTGGGCACACACTTGGTGGGTACGAACCAGTTCATGATCGGTGACGTATTCATCTGGTG
>CAZVLV010000122.1:0-5321 GCA_964628015.1 uncultured Aquiluna sp.
TGCCATAGGAATTATTTCCGTAGTTATTGAAGGTGTATCCGTTGACAGTGGACGGTGAGTTTCCATTCCACAATGAATTCAGGGGTACACCTTGCTCTAACCCAGCAGCCAACGCAAATGTCTTAAATGTGGATCCTGCTTGGGCAAACTGGCGAGTCGCGTTATTGATTTGGTCATCAATGAAGTCTTTTCCACCATACATGGCAACAACTTCGCCCGTTCCCGGACGCACGGCGGCAAGACCAATTCTCAAACCTTCTGTTCCGCTTGTTGGCCCGTTCTCGCGAACTGCGCGTTGCGCCGCGCGTTGCGCCCTGCGTTCAAAGCTGGAGTACACCTTGAGTCCACCGCGTTGAATTTCTTCCTGATCAAATCCTTGAGCCAATAATTGTTGCTCCACCGCAGTGAGAAGGTATCCCACCTGTCCACCCAGGCGATCCTTTTGACGGAATTCAATAATGTCGGGGAAGCGGGCTGACTCGGCTTGCTCCGGAGTGATTGCTCCCATATCGCGCATTGAGTCAATGACGTAGGCCCAGCGTGCTTGGAGTGAATCAATGTTTTCTTCAGCAGATAGCACGGATGGAGACTTGATCACAGAGGCAAGAACAGCGGCTTGTTCATAATTCAACTCGCTGACAGGTACACCGAAATAGGCAATGGATGCAGCTTCAATTCCATTTGCATTTCGACCAAAGTAGATGGTGTTGAGGTAATCCTCGAGAATCTGTTCCTTGGAAATAATTGTTTCTAATTTAAAGGCCAAAAGGGCTTCGCGAATTTTTCGATCCCATGTTCTATCTTGGGTAAGGTATGCGATCTTTGCGTATTGCTGTGTAATGGTGGAGCCACCTTGAGTGTTTCCGCCCGTCACGTTATTGAACGCCGCTCGCGCAATTCCAATGGGTGAAATACCACCGTGGTTATAGAAGTCGCGATCCTCAGCGGCAAGTACGGCCATTTGAACATCAGTGGGTACTTGATCTAATGGAACACTGCGTCGGGTCGATTCCCCGAGCCTGCCCACTTCATTCTTTCCATCTGCGTAATACACAACGGTTGCTTCACTGGTCGCAAGTTCATTGGGGGTGGGCACCTCGGTGCGGGCTAGGAGAACAGCAAATACAGCGGTGCCAACGGCAGCGATCAGAATGACACTCCACAGCAACCGACGAAACCAGGTGCGGCGCCACAGCCGAGGTTTCACAGTCGAAGCTTTTTTGCGTGGGGTGCTCACGGGTGTCCAATCGGGGAAGGAGACGGACTCTTCATATTGTTTGTTGTGTAGAACTAATTCAACAGATCATTAGTTCACCAGATCTCTAGTTCATCAGATCACTAGTTCATCAGATCATCTGCATCAATGGACGGCACGGCACGCCGCGGAGTTCCATCGCCCAAGGTAAATGCCTTGATCATGTAATTCCAGCCACAGTCCACACAGACCTCGACCTGATAGACGCGGAATTCCCCAAATGAACGGCACATGGGTGCGAGTTCATCCGATTTTCGGATGCGACCAGCGTAGGGGCCGAGTTCATCTCCATATATATAGTGCAATTCTTTGAGGCATTCATGGGAGCAGGCCGGACAGGATCGGGTGGAATTTTCCCCATGAAAGTGAGCCGCCTTGAGTAAATATGGATCCGGATCACAGAAATCACTGCTCAGCATTCCACCTTTATGAAAGCGCCGGATGTCGGCGGCTCTCTGCAGGGTGTAATCCACCACGGATCGTGGTGCGGTGGGGTCGGAAACGGGTTCTGGTGGAGGAAGAGGCCCTTTTCTTCTCGATTGTGAGCTCGATTTTGCCGAGGATTCCCCTCGAGCTATGCGCCCACGAACCGCTGGACGTCGTATCTGGGCCACGAGGAGAGTTTAACCCCGATTATCCAGAGGTGCCTCAGGCACAAATTGTGGAAGAAATCTAGGGTTATCGTGCGGTAGATATATCGATTCGATATATTGGTATTCGTGTCCAGTCGCCGTGATGTCCTCAGCTTCGCCATTCTTGGCGTGCTCAGCGACGGTGAGCAACACGGATATGAACTCCGCAAGCGCCTGACCACCGTGCTCGGTCCCTTCCGAGCACTTTCCTACGGGTCCCTCTATCCAGCACTGAAGCGCATGAATGCCGCTGGACTCATTGAAGAAGCATCGGTCACCCCCGCAATCGACTCCACCGCACCTGCACTCACCGGACGGCGAGCACGCGTTGTGTACGCAATCACCGCCGAGGGTAAAGAAGTTTTCGCAGAGTGGGCCAATCGGCCAGGCCCTGAAGCATGGGAGGACGAAGGCTTTGCTGCACATCTTGCATTCTTCTCCGCCACCGAAGCCCGTACCCGACTTCGAATTCTTGAAGGTCGCCGTTCACGTTTAGAAGAACGTGTTGACTCCTTACGTGAATCACTGACTCGGGGTCGCGAAAAAGTTGATGCTTACACACTTCAGCTACAACAGCACGGGCTCGAAGGAGCTGAACGAGAAGTTCGTTGGCTCACCGAATTAATTGACCAGGAATCAACATTCACTGCATCAGATTCACACACGAATTCACACACGAATTCACACACAGATTCACACAGCAAAGTAACAACCAATGAGAGGTAACACATGAGTGCACAATCCGGCGGAGAAATCCGTGTAGCAATTGTTGGCGTTGGAAACTGCGCGGCATCTTTGGTTCAGGGTGTTGAGTACTACAAAAACGCCAAAGATAATGAGTTTGTCCCCGGACTCATGCACGTCAAGTTTGGTCCGTATCACGTCAGCGATGTCAAGTTTGTTGTCGCTTTTGATGTGGACTCCAAGAAAGTCGGACTCGATCTCTCCGATGCCATTGGTGCATCTGAGAACAACACAATCAAGTTGTGCGATGTCCCTTCAGCAGGTGTCAAGGTAGAGCGCGGGCGCACACTCGATGGCCTTGGCAAGTACTACCGCGAAACCATCACCGAATCAGATGCCCCCGAAGCAGACGTTGTGCAAATCCTCAAGGACAACAAAGTGGATGTAGTCGTGTGCTACCTCCCCGTGGGTTCAGAAGATGCAGCAAAGTTCTATGCACAGTGCGCAATTGATGCCGGTTGCGGTTTTGTTAATGCACTTCCCGTGTTCATTGCTGGTACACCTGAGTGGGCAAAGAAGTTTGAGGATGCAGGTCTCCCCATTGTTGGCGACGACATCAAGAGCCAGGTTGGTGCCACCATCACTCACCGTGTGTTAGCAAAACTCTTTGAAGACCGCGGGGTCATTGTTGATCGCACCTACCAACTCAACGTCGGTGGCAACATGGACTTCAAAAACATGTTGGAACGTGATCGTCTAGAGTCCAAGAAGATCTCCAAGACTCAGTCGGTAACTTCCCAACTCTCCCATGATCTTGGCGCCGACAATGTGCACATCGGCCCATCCGATTACGTGGCATGGCTCGATGACCGCAAGTGGGCCTTCGTTCGACTTGAAGGTCGCGCATTCGGCGACGTACCGCTGAATCTCGAATACAAGCTTGAAGTGTGGGATTCCCCCAACAGTGCTGGTGTCATCATCGATGCCGTACGTGCCGCAAAGATCGCCATGGATCGCGGAATTGGTGGACCAATTCTCTCCGCTTCCAGCTACTTCATGAAGTCACCACCCGTGCAGTACAGCGATTCTGAAGCCCGTCAGGCAGTTGAAGACTTTATTGCGGGGACCATCAACAGCTAGTACTAACGTGAATGGGTAGCGTCTTCCTTATGGAGGCGCTACCCATTTTTCGTTCCCTGTTGCGGGAACGTAAGTTCAGAGCGCTCTACAGCACTCGGCTTGTTGGCCAGTTTGGCGATGGATTTTTTCAAGCAGCACTTGCCTCATTTGTTCTCTTCTCACCGGAACGTGAACCCAATGCCACTGCAATAGCCGCCGCGTTTGCGATTCTCCTGGTTCCATATTCCGTACTCGGTCCCTTCGTTGGTGTATTCCTGGATCGCTGGTCACGCAGAAATATTCTCTTCAGAGCCAATGTGCTTAAGGCTCTTCTGGTGATTCCCGTTATCGCTGTTGTCTTAAGCGGCAACGACTCGTGGCTCCTGGGCATATTTGTTTTATGTGTGCTTGGTGTTGGAAGGTTCGTGTTGGCTGGATTGTCAGCATCACTTCCACATGTTGCTACCGGGAAGCAATTGATCACGGCTAATGCCTTGACACCCACATCAGGAACGATTGCGTTTGTTCTGGGCGGTACAACAGGATTGGGTATTCGAGAAATTTTTGGCAGTGGAGACCCTGGCACGGTTGCACTTCTTATGTTCTCAGTAGGAACATTCGTTTCTGCTGGACTGATCGCCGCAACTTTCTCACCGCGGGCACTGGGACCTGATACTCCATTGACTCACCGAATGGTCGACTCACTCCAAGGAGTCACCCATGATCTTGTGGACGGTGGGCGAACACTCGTGCAGCATAAAGTTGCGGGGAGAGCCGTTCTGGTTGTTGCCATCAACCGTGTGTCATTCGGAATGATCATTGTGGGATCACTTCTCCTGTTACGCAATACCTTTCATTCCCCAAATGATCCCAATCCCGCGCTCGCTGATTTCGCGATTCTTACCGGCTTCTCCGCAACGGCGGCCCTCATTGCCGCGATTCTGACGCCATGGGTTACTCGTCGAATAGGAATCCCACGGTGGTCATCAGCAGTTGTTTTTCAGGCATCACTTGGAATGGCGCTATTTGCCTGGGGTGCATCAGAGCAAAGTTTCCCCGCACTGGCGATTGCAGCATTTAGTCTTGGTCTGGCAGGCCAAGCCGTCAAGGTGTGCTCTGACACAGTTATTCAGCGCAGCATTCCCGATCACCAGTTAGGCCGAGTTTTTTCCATCTTTGATATGACGGTGAATATCGCTCTTGTGGTGGGGATCGTGATCGTCGCCTTCTTAGCACCCCAAAGTGGTATTGCCCCCGCTTTGTATGTCGCTATGGGGGTAATCCTGGTAATGACGAGCGTGTGGTATTTCGGAAAGCGGAACCCCGTTGTTTCAGAAGGTGAGGTTCTATAGGGTTCCGCTATGCCTACCAGCGCCACCGAGTCCTATCAACGAAGCCCCGTCACCCGAGATCGCTTGCGCCCTCGGAGCATCTTCTCGATCATTGTCTTCGTTCTTGCCACAATTCTGACGCCCATTGCGGTGGCCGGTCACTGGGCACATTCCACCGTCATTGACGCTGAGCGTTACATTGAAACGGTCGGTCCCATTGGCGCAGACCCAGAAGTTCAAGCTGCCTTCGGCGAAATTGTCACAAACGCAATCCTCGAGCAGGTTGACACTGAAGCAATC
>CAZVLV010000123.1:0-5274 GCA_964628015.1 uncultured Aquiluna sp.
ACTTCACCGTCAGCGACATCGAAGGAGACATCGTGAACGGCGGCAACACACCCAGTTTCCTTCAGGAGTTCAGGTCGAGACATTTCGGCATAGGGAGTACCAACAATTGCATTAGGAGTGGGCCCGAAAATCTTCCACAGATTTCGCACTGAAATGGCGGGCTCTTTCCCACCCGCGCTGTTCTCTGAAGATGTGTTTTCTGTCGTGATCGTCATGGTCACTCCTTTTATGTGGCTGAGCTAAACCAACCTGATGGTGCTGGGTCGGTGTTCTGATACACGTGCTTGGCTTCTAGGTACTCCATGAGTCCATTAGGTCCGAGTTCCCGACCAATTCCGGACTGCTTAAATCCACCCCACTCGGCTTGTGGCACATAGGGATGAAAATCGTTGATCCACACGGTTCCGTGTCGCAGCGCATTCGCCACACGCTGTGCTTTTCCGGCATCTTGGCTCCAGACCGCACCGGCAAGACCGTAGTAGGTGTCATTTGCCAAAGTCACGGCTTGTTCTTCGGTGGTGAAGGTTTCAATGGTGAGCACGGGTCCAAAGGATTCATCTTGAACACAACGCATGCTGGTGGTGCAATTACCCAAAATGGTGGGGGGATAGAAATATCCGGGACGATCAATGGGCTCACCACCACATAACAACGTGGCGCCTTCTGCAATACCTGCGGTCACAAATGCATGCACTTTGTCGCGATGCTGCGCACTAATGAGCGCGCCCGTTTCAGCGTTGTCGTCAAATGGACCGCCCAAGCGAATTTCTTTGGCTCGCGCAACAAGTTGTTCCACGAAAGTATCGTGAATCGATTCTTCGATGATCAATCGAGATCCGGCGGAACACACTTGGCCCGAGTGCAAGAAGATCGCGGTGAGAGCGTTGTCGAGTGCTGCATCGAGGTTGGCATCAGCGAACACGACATTGGGATTTTTTCCGCCGAGTTCGAGGGCAACTTTCTTGATTGTTCCGGCGGCGCTGATCATGACCCGCTTACCTGTTTCCAAGCCGCCGGTGAAAGACACCATGTCAACATCGGGGCTTGCAGTCAGTGTGTCGCCGATTGCAGAACCAGCGCCAAGAATCAGATTGCCCACACCTCGGGGTAAACCAGCGTCAATCAAGGCTTGCATGAACATGATCGAAGTATTGGGTGTGAGTTCACTGGGCTTGAGAATGAAAGTGCAGCCAGCAGCTATTGCAGGTGCAACCTTCCATGTTGCCTGAAGGAGCGGGTAATTCCACGGGGTGATCAATACGGCAACACCCACAGGTTCGTATTGCACTCGGGATTCAATTGTGGCAACTCCGGTGTCAACCGTGCGACCGGAGAAGGTAGGCCCGAGTTGGGCGAAATAACGCACGCAACGGATGGAGTCGGCAATGTCGTATCGGGCTTCGACAAGTCTTTTGCCCGTGTCGAGGGATTCAGCGCGAGCGAAGTCTTCGAGGCGGTCTTCCATTAATTGTGCGGTGCGCTCCAGAATCTGGCCTCGCTCAATGACCGATGTCGTTTTCCACCAACCGCTATCGAATGCCGTGCGAGCGGCTTGAATAGCCAACAATGCATCGGATTGGTCCGCTTCAGCGACGGTCGCGACGAGGGACAGATCAGCAGGACAGTGAATCTCTCGAACTGCTCCACCCGAGGCGCCGACCCAGGCACCATTGATGTGCAGTTCGCTCACGACTTTCTCACTTCCTTCAGTGTGTGACACTCAATGGGTGACGAGTTCACTCTGTTACATGTAACGTCCATTACCCCCGGATAATTATTAAGACTTTTTGTGCCGATAAAAGGGTATTGGCTCAGGTGGGAGCGGATTGTTACCTTTTATGAGGTCAGCAGCCTTCTCAGCGATCATCATGTTGGGGGCATAAATATTCGCATTCGTCACTACCGGCATGACCGACGCGTCAACGACACGAACTCCCTCCACTCCGTGCACCTTCATGGTGTCAGGGTGAACAACCGACATGTCATCGATTCCCATTTTGCAGGTGCAGGAGGGATGGTAGGCGGTTTCGCCGTCCTTTTTAACCCATTCCAGAATTTCCTCACGAGTTTTCACACTTGGTCCGGGGGAAATCTCACCGTCCGAATAGGGATCAAATGCGGATTGACTCAGAATCTTGCGTGATACCTCAATTGCCTCGACCCATTCCTGTTCATCTTCAGGGGTGGATAGGTAATTGAACAGGATCGCGGGTGCTTCTGTGGGATCGGAACTCTTGATCTTGATGCTTCCGCGCGAATTCGAGTACATGGGACCAATATGAACCTGGTACCCATGGCCCCCCTCAGGGGCGGTGCCGTCATAGCGCACCGCAATGGGCAGGAAATGGAACATCAGGTTGGGGTAATCCACGTCCTCATTGGACCGTGCGAAGCCACCACCCTCGAAGTGATTCGATGAACCAGGCCCCTTGCGGAAGAACAGCCACGCCGCTCCAATAAATGGCCTTTTCCAGAACGCCAGATTCGGATTGAGCGACACAGGTTGCTTACAGGAGTGCTGGACATACACCTCCAAGTGATCCTGCAGATTCTGGCCAACTCCGGGAAGGTGATGGACAGGATCTATCCCCACACTCTTGAGGTGCTCGGAATCTCCGATTCCCGAGAGTTGGAGGATTTGCGGGGAGTTGATTGCGCCACCGCACAGGATCACTTCTTTACATTTATAGGTGATCTTCTTTTTCCCCTTGTGCAGTACTTCCACGCCGACAGCTTTCTTGCCCTCAAACAGGATCTTTGTGACAAGTGACTTGGTCTTAATGGTGAGGTTTGCGCGACTCTTGACCGGACGCAAGTATGCAGTGGATGCGGACACCCGCAGGCCGCGGCGAACGCTGCGGTCAAAGGGAGCGAACCCTTCCTGTTGATATCCATTGACATCTTGGGTGAGCGGATAGCCTGCCTGTTGTGCCGCACTGAAAAACGCCCCAAATAGCGGGTTCTTCACTTTGCCGATGTTGAGTTCCAATGGACCGGTGGTACCGCGCCATTCGCTGTCGCGACCATTAGCGGTTTCCATCTTCTTGAAATAGGGCAGGCAGTGGGCATAATCCCAGTTCTGCATGCCAGGTTCCTCTGCCCATTTCTCGTAGTCCATGGGGTTACCACGTTGAAAGATCATTCCGTTGATGCTGCTGGAACCACCAAGTATTTTTCCGCGACCCGCAGTGATGCGGCGATTGTTCATGAATGGTTCAGGCTCAGTGGAGTACATCCAGTCGTAGCGCTTATTGCCAATCGGGAATGTCAACGCCGCCGGCATGTGGATGTACACATCCCACCAGGAGTCTTTGCGCCCCGCTTCGAGTACCAACACACTCTTGGATGGGTCTTCACTGAGCCTGTTTGCCACGGCTGAACCAGCCGAGCCCCCGCCAACAATGATGTAGTCGTAAACCTTGTTCGACATGTTTTAGTCTCCGAGTTCGGTCCTGCGGCGGTTAACGTAATCCAAAAGGGCTTCTTCAATGGATTCATCCATGGGTGGTTTGACGTATTCCTCCAGGGTTTTCTCCGCGATTTCGCCAGCGCGAGTCGCGGTGTCCTTTGATCCATTGCGTGTCCAACGCTCGAAGTTGTCCGAACTGGACAGGAACGGGCGGTAGAAGCAATCCCGGAAACGCTCCATGGTGTGCATGGCTCCGAGGAAGTGGCCAGCGTGACCGACTTCTTCATGTGCACTGAAGGCGAGGGCATCGTCATCAAAGTGGATTGGTGTGAATTCATGTTGCAGTGATTCAAGAATTTGCATATCAATCACGTACTTCTCAATACTGGAAACGAGTCCACCTTCGAGCCAACCAGCGGTGTGCATGACAAAGTTGGTGCCAGCAAGGAATGTTGGCATCATGGTCATCATTGCTTCATAAGCTGCTTGTGCATCGGGGAGTTGTGATGAATTCAGACCGCCACCTCCGCGGAAAGGCAGATCAAAGTGCCGAGCAATTTGACCTGTGGCCAACAACCCAATTCCGGATTCAGGAGTTCCGAACTGCGGTGACCCGGACTGCATGTCGATATTGGAAAGGAATGATCCAAACACGACAGGTGTTCCCGGGCGAACCAATTGAGCCAAGGCAATACCGGTGAGTGCTTCAGCGATTTGTTGTGCAAGTGCTGCGGGAATAGACACGGGTGACATGGCGCCCATTAACAGGAATGGGGTTGTGACTACCGGTTGTCCTGCGCGTGCGTATTCCATTAAGGAATCCAGCATGCGATCGTCCCAGCGCAAGGGAGAGTTGCAGTTAATTAGGTTGATGCAGAAAGGAGTTTCCTCGATCGCTGCGCGACTGCCAAAAACTATTTCACCCATGGCGAGTGTGTCTTTGGCATTTACTTCGCTAACCACATTTCCCATCACGATCTTGTCAGTCAGAGTGAGTGCCGCGTACAGCATGTCGAGGTGACGTGAATCCATGGCGGCGTCACCTGGTTCCACCACGACTCCGCCCACGCTGTCCATTGCCTTAAATGACTGAGCTAATTTCGCGAAGTCGCGGAAATCATTGAGGGAACCCTCACGGCGTTCATCCCCACGACGGAAGAAGGGTGGTCCATAGACACTGGAAAACACCATGTTGTTGCCACCGATCACAACATCGTTGTCGTGATTGCGTGCTTGCATATTGAACTGGCTAGGTGCTTTCGCCACCAATTCCAGAATGAATTCAGGATCGAAGAAGACTTTCTCGCCGTCAACCCGTTGGCCGGCCGCCTTGAATATCTCTACGGCCTCGGGTTTTGCGAACTCAATTCCGAGTTCGCTGACAATCCGGCGCCAACCGCGGTCAAGAGTTTCCATGGCCTCGGGGGAGAGGATCTCGTAGCGAGGCATTGAGTTGGTGAACATCGGTCTCCTTGTATTCGTGACTTTCGGGAACTGGGTGGTATTCGTGACTTTCGGGAACTGGGTGGTATTCGTGACTTTCGGGAACTGGGCTTTCGGGAAATCTTTTGGGTCAATCTAGGCCGAACCTCTTGCGCTCGGGGAATTCCCCGACCTACACTCCGTTATGGAACTACTGTTTCATAATGTGGATCAGTTGTGGTCGTTTTTTGATAACTTTTTCAGTAATGAAAGTGGTGGCACGGGTAGAGATTAGGCGTTGCACGATTGGGCGCTGATCGTAGAGGTCAGGAAGATGAAGGAGGTGAGCATGTCGAGTCCCACGGGCACCCAGGCGGTAGATCGGGCGTTGGGTTTATTGACCCAGGTCATGGAGTCAGCCACGCCATTGACATTTAGCGAAC
>CAZVLV010000124.1:0-5231 GCA_964628015.1 uncultured Aquiluna sp.
ACTCTTTGGTCAACAGGTGGTGCAGGTGGATAGTCCTCAGGGAAGATTCACCGATAGTGCTGCACTAATTAACGGTGCGCGGGTGACAAAGGCAACTGCACAGGGAAAACACTTATTCATTGGATTCAATAATCAGTTGCACATTCATGTTCACCTTGGCCTTTACGGTAAGTGGGCATTTCATGCGCACACCTTTGCGAATACCCCAGATCCAGTGGGGATCATTCGGTTACGGCTCATCACCGACTCGATGACAGCAGAGTTACGAGGACCCAATGCCTGCACCGTCATCACAGCTGCGGAAAAAAAGTCCATGTTGGCAAAAATCGGACCCGATCCCATAGCGGGAGATAATCCGGCGAGCTCGAAGGAAAAGGTATTAGCGAGTCGCACGGCAATCGGCACGCTGCTCATGGATCAACGATTATTCGCTGGGGTGGGAAACATTTACCGAGCTGAGGTTCTCTTCAGGCACCAGGTGAGTCCGTTTTTGATGGGCCGAGAATTAGACCCGCCTTTATTTGATGTGATGTGGGACGACTTGCGAATCCTGATGAAGCGGGGCGTTCGATCGGGGAGAATAGACACAGTGCGCCCAGAGCACGAGCCACGTGCCATGAAAAGGGCTGCTCGGGAAGATCGGCATGGCGGTGAGGTTTATGTCTATCGCAGAGATGGCCAAGAATGTTTTGTTTGTCGCTCAGAGATTCAGATCGGCGAATTACAAGGCCGAAATCTTTTTTGGTGTCCCACTTGCCAGGGGTAGTTGCTGAGCAACGTGATGGACATGCTGAGCAACGAATTGAATTGCCTAGCAACGAATTCGAATTGCACGGCAATGTGTATTTATGGATCAGATGGAATGCGCGGTGAGCGGATTCCAGGGTGATCAGCGGGAAGTGCTTTCTTGATAATGACCCACGACCACAGCACCACACCAATCACCATCAGATAAAACAATGGTCGAACTGCGGCAAGGGCCCAGAGATCTTCACCCTGAATAAGTGGAATTTGAATGGCCGCTCGCACCACATTGAGTAATACCCAAATCCAGGATGCGCGTGAATAGGCGCGCAGCAAATCAGGGTCTTTGCGCCAGCGCATGCCCGTTCCGGTGATGGGTCCCACAATGACCCCGAGTAGCGGCCACTTAATGAGTATGGAAAAAGCAAATGCCAATGCCGAGGCAATGTTGGCGAGTACCAGTGGCCAGAAATAAGCGGCGGCGCTGCCGGTATAGAACGCGACCAATGCGGCCAGAATCACAACGAGAAGCGCACCCGTAACTCGAACAGGCTTTTCGCCTCGCCAGAGACGAAGTGCGGCAAGTACAAGGCCAACGACAAGTGATGCTGCCACGGCGGCGGTCAAATTGCTATTCGTGCTCAGGTACACCACGACGAAAACAATGGGTGGAAGCATTGATTCGATCGCACCACGCGGACCACCAATGAGGGCCGCAAGCGGGTGACCTGCTGTCTGATCAACTGGCTGACCAGTTGGCTGATCAACTGGCTGATCGATTGGCGAGTCTGAGCCTGACACGCTAGAAGGTTATCTTTTGGTTGACATTGCTTTTCTGACACGGTGTCAGTGGAGCCTCAGCACGAATTCGCCGAGTTTTTCCCTTTAGGGTGACTTCATGAATATTGATGAACTTGCGGGGCAATGGCGTTCAGACCTGCAGTCGTGGGCCATTCCGCAAGAGATCTTGGATCAGGCAAGTGAGCCACCATGGGCACACCCTGTTGCAATGTTCACCGTGAAGGGGGAAGTTCCTGACTCGCTCTCCCACCAACGCGCCCGAGAGGCACTCCCGCTCAATGGTTCGGTTCTGGACATTGGCAGCGGGGGAGGGCGAGCTTCCATGGCCGTCACTCCACCCGCAGGAACACTGATTGCGGTCGATCACCAGCAAGAGATGCTCCATGAATTCAGCTCCGCAGCCCTGGCCAAGGGCGTTGTGTCACACACATACCTGGGTGACTGGCCAGCAGTCGCAGACAGTGTGCCCGAGGCTGATGTTGTCGTATGTCATCACGTTGCCTACAACGTTGCAGACATCGTCCCGTTTTTGGTGGCTTTGAATGATCACGCGAGGGTGCGCGTTGTTCTTGAACTTCCCATGACACACCCCATGAGCAACATGAATAGCTTGTGGAAAAAGTTTTGGGACCTTGACCGCCCCACGGCCCCAACTCCACACCTACTCCAAGCCATTGCAGTCGCTTTGGGGTACCCCGCGGTTCTCGATATATGGACCGATAGCACGTGGGGCCAGCGCGTAGATATGTCCGAAGCGGACAGAGTTCGCCAAGCGCGAATTCGCCTGTGTTTGACAGAAGATCGTGATGCGGAGGTCGCGGCGGCCTTGTTAGCAGAACAGGACTCCAAGCCACGTGAAGTGGCCACACTGTGGTGGGACGTTCGCTCGCACTCTGGCATGGAGGCATAATTCACTTGTGATTGCGCAGCCGGTGAAGTTTAGGTCAACACCATGGATATTGCTTATTTCAGCGATTCTCGGACTTGTTGCGTCTTTCCAGTTGACCAATGACAAGTTTTCCATTCTGTCTGATCCGAACTTCGTACCCAGTTGCAGCATTAATCCCGTTCTCTCGTGCGGTTCGGTCATTATCACGGATCAAGCGTCGCTCTTTGGCTTTCCGAATCCATTGATTGGGTTGGCAGGGTACGCGGTCATTGTCACTCTTGCTGTGCTCATGATCTCCAGAATTAATCTCCCAAATTGGGTGTGGCTCGGTCTGAATATCGGAGCGCTCGCTGGCATGGCATTTGTTGTGTGGCTGGCGTATCAAAGTCTGTATGTGATCGGTGCACTGTGTCCGTGGTGCATGGTGGCGTGGGTTGGAACCATCTTTATTTTCTGGGTGACCACAGCAGAGAATGCAGGCCGTGGGAGATTCACGCGGTCAGGTGAGCCGGGAGTCGTCTCAGACGTGGTGGTATCACTTCGCTGGATATTCGTTGCCCTCACGTTTATCTTGATCATCACTTTGATCTTTATTCGTTGGATGGACTTCTGGTTGGGTAACGGCTAGAACCCATTCAGGGTAGTGAGTTTTTGCCCATGAGTAAGGAACACTGCCGGTACGCATGCCCATTCTTGCTTGCGCATCCGAGAATGCTTTGTACGTGTGGCCCGCGACCACAATGACAATGGCTAACGCCAGCCAGTCATGCACAAATGTGGCTCCGGTGCGAATGTCGTCGGTGAACAGAGAGCTAAAGAACATCACTAACCCTGTGCCGAACATGAGAGCAATGGCACCGACCGTAAATGAACTATTGAGTTTCTGTCCCGCATTAAATTTTCCGTACTCTCGAGTGGGGTATATGGCTCCCGGCTCAACCGGATACGACTTGCGTCTAAGCCAGGCCCAGTCTCTCGGATGAAACCGATTCAATTCAGAAGCATCTCGCCTGAATGCGGGTGAAAACAATGCCAACATCAGTGGGATGGGAAGAATAAATCCCGCATATGAATGAATCGTTTTCACTAGATCGCGATTCCCCACCACCGCGCTGATATCCGGTATGTATAAAGCGGCGGCGGTTGCAATCAGAATGAACATGATGATTGCAAGTGACCGGTGCGTGTATCGCTCCGCTCGCGTAAATCTCTGCATTATTTGTTACACGGGTTCATCGGTGCGCCCATTTGATTGACCGATCCATGCATCAATGTCGTACCCCCGTTGTTCCCAGTATCCGGGAATCACTCGGTCAATCACGTTAATGGAAGAGAGCCATTTCAGTGACTTGTATCCGTACATGGGGGCGACATAAAGCCGAACCGGGCCACCGTGTTCGCGGGTAATGGGCTTGCCATACATGGACATGGCGACCAGCATGTCGGGTCGCAGTGCCTGTTCCATGGTGAGAGATTCTGTATATGCGCCATCAAATGAATCAATAGAAAGTGCTGTGGAACCGGGGCGCGCTCCCGCAACAGCGAGAATGTCACTGAGTAACACACCTGTCCACGGAACATCGTCTACTCGCCAGCCTGTCACGCATTGAAAATCTTTTGTCATGGAAGTTTGTGGAAGGGTCTCAAGATCGGCAAAACTTAGATTCAACTCCTGTGCTACTGCGCCGGTGACCCTGAGACGGTAATCCGCCTTACTCATCTCGGGGTATCCATTGGTCACGGTGTAAATCCTGAATCCACCCGCGGCAGGGATCACTTGTCCAAGGCCCGGCACAGTGGCATTGATTGTTGTGGTCACTGCCGAATTCAACTGTCGCCCAAACACGACGCCGATTGCTCCAACACCCAGCATCCCCATGACGACACGGCGACCGACCGGTGTCCCCACGTTTCGTTTCACTCCCAGATGGGAACACATATTGAGCCAATCCGCTAGTCCACCTAGGAAGTTTCGGCGAAATCGGGTTGAGACATGATGGGAGAGTGACATCTCTGCCGCCGGGTCAATGGATGAATCCACCACGTCACCATGAAGTGGCAGGAGATTGCGTCACCTTGACTACGCAGCCGAGCACCGATCTGTGGCAGCGAACGTATTACGGGTTCCAGAACAACAATGCACATGCTTATCTCTGGAGTTCTGACCAGAACTTCACATGTGAATGCGCAGTCAGATTCGATTACAAAGTGCGTTTTGATCAGGCGGGGGTTCTTGTGTGGGTTGACCAATTCAATTGGATAAAGGTTTCCATGGAGTACGAGGATGAATCGCTCTCGCGACTAGGTGCGGTCGTGACTAACGGTGGTTATTCCGATTGGTCAACGAGAGATTGCGAAACGAGTGGGTTCATTCACTACAAAGTGTCTCGGCGCGGACCTGACTTTCTCCTTGAAGCCAATGAAGGTGGTGATTGGGAACAGCTGCGCGTATGCCATCTTGCAATTCTGGGCGAGACAACGAGCGATATGGGATCTCGCGACGCCCAGGAACTCACAGCAGCTCCCGTCCAGATAGGGGTTTATGCAGCCAGTCCAGGTGAATCGTCATTCGAAGTGGAGTTTCACAACATTCGCATGTCACCGTCTTCCTGGGGATTTCATGAGTAGCCAGAATCCTCCTTACTTACCGACTAAAGTCGGAGTATGAATAACAAAGGTTTCCAACGTCGTTTCGTTTCATTCTCTACTGCCATCTTTGTAGTGGCGGCTACTTTGTTCGTAGGAGCGCCAAGTGCGACCGCTGCCAAAGCTGATCTCGTCTGGTACTTAGATCGAA
>CAZVLV010000125.1:0-5221 GCA_964628015.1 uncultured Aquiluna sp.
ACGCATGGGAAGCTCTTGTTTGTAGGTGGACTCCCGACCCGTCACACGGTACGTGGTCTCCTGTCCTTCTGCATTGCGAACGGTCACGGTGTCACCCGGTTCAAGGGCTCCCAGGTTGTAGAAGGCGCCTTTTCCGTAGTTGCGGCCGTCACGGTGACCCACAAGAACACTGGAACCCTGGCCGGATCCTGGGGTTGCTCCAAATTTGTACCAACCCACCTGGGCAATGTCTTCTGGAACAACTACCTGCGAATCTTGATCCACCCCAACGGGAACTATCTCTGCGGTCACACCGAGGTCAGGAATGCTTAACTCGATGGGTGAGGCAACCTGCACCGGAGTCACCGTTGTGACCTGAGTGCCAATTCGTTCAACGGGTTGAGTTCGCTCTGCGAGTTGAGGTGTTTCCTGATCTTGAGTACTGACCCGACTCTGACCCACGCTATTGATTTGTGAATCCGATTGACCAGACCCCATCACCACGAACCACAGGGGCGTGAGGATCAGTACAAGCGCACTGAATCCCAACACAATGTGGGCGGGACGAGGTCTGGTCATCAGAGTGTTCTTCGTTTATCCGATGCGACCTAGGCGCGGCTGCCGTTGAGACGGATCGCAGCACCCGCGACACCCACTGCGGCGACGGTCATGAGACCGGCAGCAATCAGCGCGGCATTGTTGCCTGATGTTGCGCCGCCACCTGCGGGCACGCCACCGGGCATGCCATCAAGTCCGGTGATTACCTGAGTTGCGAGTGCAAGGTTTCCTGCCTCTGCAGAACCCCAGGCGTACACGATTGTGTTCGTGCCTTCTGCCAAGTCCAGATCAGCTGGTCCAAGCACAACGGTGTCAGTTCCGGCGAGCACAACATCTGCGGTGTAGGTGCCAGCAGGAACATCTGCAACTGCCTCATCTGGGTTCACCAGATCGTTGACCAGTGGGGTGCCATCGGCACGGACATCAACAGCAGGTGCGGCTGCAATGTGACGCACGGTCAAGCGGGCATCGCCAGCAGCGACCTCGCTGATGTCATTGACATACACATTGAGTGCTGGGTTGCCCTCGGCATCCAGATTGGCGGTCACGGTGGCATTTGCGCCAGCGGGAACCTCTACTCCCATAGCTGACAGAACTGCATCGCTGTCGGCGGGGGTGGCGCCATCTGCGTACACACCCAGGTCATAAGAACCTGCAGGAACGGTCAATGTCTCCAAAGATCCGGGGGTGAAGTTGTCGATCAGCAGGGCATCGCCTGCGTACACGTCAACGATATCGGCGCCGGAACCGGCTGGAATGGCGTGTAACACCGAGACGGTGGCGTCTTCGGAGGCCATTGCTGGTGCAGCAAATAACCCTGCGGGTACGAGCAAAGCGCCCGCAAGAATGGCCGACCGGCGGCCTACGGAATTTCCGAACTTGTGAGATTTCATGTGGTTCTCCTTGAGGATAGATGCAAATGGTGGGTGAACATGAGCGGTGCTGTTACCCCCATTACTGTCAAAGGGACCTCTTTGGATGCAGTATCTGGATGAACTTTTAGGGAGTCAGATACGGTTAGCGCCGGACAATCGTGGATATATCTCCGGATATATGCAGGACTGACCATGGCGAGGTGGCAGAGCGGCCGATTGCAGGCGCCTTGAAAGCGCCCGAGGGGAAACTCTCCGGGGGTTCAAATCCCTCCCTCGCCGCGTGTGTGGCATTGGGTGTGGGAGTCAGTGAGGGCGCCAGAATTTATGGGGGCGTCGCCCAAATAGTTGGCTCCCGCCCTTGCTACATGGAGCAGACTAGATAAGCGGCTATGGGCGGTGAGAAATGGACATAGCTCAAATGAACGTAGCCCAAATTATCTTTTTAATCCTGATCGACATTGTGATCGTGGCGGGGATCTCCATTGGTGTCGGAGCACTCGCCCCTCGCGTGAATGCACGTTACTTGGCCGCGGATCCCTTTCCTCTGACTTTCATGCCCTGGGAGAGTCCAGCGTTCTTTCGGGCTCTTCGGGTATCGCAACTTGCGCGCACCTTGCCAGAATTGGGAACCGCCTTCGGTGGTGAAAGCAAGAGCTTGCTCCCGCAACGCACTGTGGCTGACATGGATCGGTACTTGGTGGAAGTGCGCCGAGCCGAATGGGTTCACTGGATATCCATTGTCAGTTGGGTCCCATTGGCATTTTTCAACCCCTGGTGGCTCACCGCCGTGTTCGCGGTGATTGTTATTTCTGGCAACACATTGTTTCTGCTGATCTTGCGACGCAATCGACAGCGATTTACAGCGTTGAAGCGTCGATTACAAAACGATATTTGACATCGCTGTTGACCACGCGATCCCAGGCGGCGTTGATGTTCTGCGCATCGATCACTTCAATGTCTGCACCAAAACCTTTCTCCGCACAGAAATCCAACATCTCCTGAGTTTCGGCGATGCTGCCAATCTGTGAACCAGCGAGTCGACGCCGTGATCCGGTCAATGTGAATGTGCGCAATGACAACGGTTCAACAGGCAGACCAACCATGACCAAAGTTCCATCCAGTGTGAGAAGTGACAGGTATCGATCCAAGTCGATATTCGCCGACACCGTGTTGATGATGATGTCGAGGGAGTTCGCAGCCGCTTTCATTTGGGACTTGTCAGTGGAAAGAAGAAAATGTTGCGCACCGAGTTTGCGAGCATCTTCCTCTTTATGTGCCGAATGGCTGATCAACGTGACATTGGCTCCCATTGCGTGGGCAATCTTGACTGCCATATGGCCTAAGCCACCCAGACCCACCACACCCACAGAGGTTCCAGGTCCTACATTCCACTCGCGCAGAGGCGAATACACGGTGATTCCTGCGCACAGCAATGGCGCAGCAACATCTAAGGGCAAACTCTCGGGAATGTGTAAGGCGTAGTTTTCATCCACCACGATCGCTTGGGAGTAGCCGCCTTGGGTGGGAGTTACTTTGTCTGCTTCTGTTCCGTTATAGGTCACACTCATGTGTCCGGTGCAGTACTGTTCAAGACCCTGCTTGCAGTGTGTGCACTCACGGCACGTGTCGACGAATACACCTACTCCTGCGTGATCACCGACCGCAAATTTCGTGACTTTGGATCCCACCGCTGAGACGACTCCAGTGATTTCATGGCCTGGCACCATGGGGAATGACGCTTGTCCCCATTCCTCGCGAGCTTGGTGAATATCGGAGTGGCATATTCCCGAGAATTTAATGTCGATGAGGATGTCATGTGCACCTAATTCCCGTCGATCAATCTGCATAGGTTCAAGTGGTGCACCGGCACTGGAAGCTGCATACGCTTTGGTCAACATGCGGCAAGCCTATTGCGCATCAGACTGGATTAGGCAGGCTCTCCTCGTCTTCGAGCGCAGTCATTCGGCGCGAAGTTTCCGCGAGGACAACACCAACAATCACGATCGATCCACCCAGCGCCTGTATCCAGTTGAGTGCTTCGCCGAGAACAACAATGGCAATCAAGCCAGCCCACAAGGGTTCTGTCGTGGCGACAATGCCAGCACGTTGAGCACCAATACGGCGCAGTGAACCCAACACCAGCAAAAACGGCACGATTGTTCCGAGGAGAACTCCCCACAACATGATGCCCCAAATGGGAAGTGCGGGGAAGAAAGATGTTTCTGGAGTAGACATCTCTCCGAGAACTGGCCATGGGAAGTTCCACCACGGTTGCAGAATCGACCACGTTATGGTGGCGAAGATAAATCCCCACATCGTGAGGGATACTCCATCGCGCTTTTTTTGACCTGCCTCACCGAGTAACCAGTACAACGCCAAAATCACGGCACACAGTAGGCCGGCGAGGACTCCCACAAGATTGACGCTGAATCCTTGCCACACCTGAGCAACAAGTGCCAGTCCAAAAAGACTCAGCACAATGGCCAGCCATAAGCGATTGCTGACAGGTTGTTTCTTGCCGAATCGAATCCACAGAGCAACAACTACAGGTGCGAGGAAAATCAGAAGTGTTCCCAAGCCGAGGGGGAGCAGTGAAACGGTGAAGAAGTAGAGGAACTGAACCAGAACAAATGCGATGACACCGTATGCCAGGAGAAATGGAAGTTCACCGCGCTGAATCCTAAATCCTCGGCGGTTCGTGAGTGCCACAAAAACAACGAGCACCACCATGGCGCCACCGCTTCGAAGTTGTGTCAGATGCGCAGGATCCAGTCCTGCCGTCATTGCAAGTTTGGATATTGATCCGTTGAATGCGAAAAGAAATGCGGCAAGCAGATACATGGCAATGCCAACGGCATCGACCTTGTGTACTCGAGCAGACGTGTCAGCCATCAATCTGTCCGTAATTGCCAGACCCGCGCGCCACCAACAAGCGCAGCGGAATTTGGAACAATCACGACATCGTCGCCCAGCTTCTTTATTGCCGTTGGAGTAAGTGCGCGTGAGTTGCCCCCGCCCAGGTAAAGCCGATCCCAAAGAAACACAGGGCGAAGCACATCTACTGCTCGAGCAACTCGGCGCGACCACATGGCATCGCCGAGACGTTTACGCTCATGCTCACCTATATATGTGTCGTAAGAAAGACCCCACCGAACAGGGGCCTGGGAGAGTTCCAAATGTGGTGCCAGTGTGCCGCCATCAAATAGAGCACTTCCTAAACCGGTACCCAGTGTCATGACCAGTTCAAGCCCTTGACCGGAAATCACGCCTGCTCCGTGCACTTCGGCATCGTTGAGAACCTTGGTGGGTTTATTCCACGCCGCGGTAAGTGCTGCGCGTGCGTCAAAGTTTTCCCATTGCTCCACTAACTCGGGAAGAATCTTGGATCGCGGACCTGATCGCGTGATGTAGTGCGGGGTGGTGATGACCACGCCATGACGAATCATTCCCGGTAAACCCACCGTCACTCTTTCCGCAGGCGGAAGTTGATTGGCAAGATCGACCAAGGTCGACACAAATAACTCCGTGCCAAATGGATACGGGGTAGGTATGCGTATGGGTTGCGCGCGCATGGTGCCGTTTTCATCCAGCACGGTTCCCTTAATGCCACCGCCGCCACAGTCAATGGCGAGGGTGTTGATTGAACCGGACTCGATCGAGTCCATTTCACGTGCAGTCACGATCCGCAAGTCTGCCCTAAAGTCCGAGGCATTAGGCTAAGTGGGCTGCTTTCGAGGTAACTCGGATCCAGCGGGGAGGCGTCGCCTAGTCCGGTCTATGGCGCCGCACTGCTAATGCGGTTTGGGTTC
>CAZVLV010000126.1:0-986 GCA_964628015.1 uncultured Aquiluna sp.
GATTTCCCAAGCGGTACGTAATGAGGAGTGAACGATATGAATGACCTTACAAAATCATTGGTAGCAATAGGACTTTCTATCCCTATGGTTCTCGCGAGCGGTGTGGCACAGGCGGCGCCTGGTGCAAATGCGAGCGGGGTAGATACGAAGTCTTTGCAGTACATGGTTGCAGAGGAAAAATTGGCACACGATGTATATGTCACACTTGGAGAGGCGTTTTCACTTCGGGTATTTGACAATATTGCGAGAGCAGAGTTGACCCACATGGAAGCAGTTCGGGATTTACTTGATACCTACAACATTGTTGATCCCACGGTGGGAGACAAGTTGGGAGTATTCGATGACCCAGATCTACAAGCTCTCTACAACAAGTTGGTGAAACAAGGTCTCGAATCTCGCACGGCTGCCCTTCAGGTAGGTGTCGTGATCGAAAAGCTGGATATCGCGGATTTGAAGGAATCGCTTGAAGAAAATTCCGCCGCTGATGTGGAGCGAGTACTCAATTCATTGCTTCGTGGTTCCTATCGCCACTTGAATGCTTTTGAACGAAACCTCTCCCGATAACCAATAAGTTCAGCGGTCCCAGGTGGGCACGAACCCACTTGGGATCGCTCCTCTGTCCAGGAGCTATCGGATATATGCTTTCGGGGTGAGTAGGTGGCGCAAGACCTTCGCATTCGCGATTGCGTTTGCCATTCTGGGTGCCATTTTTCACAGTTTTGGACACGGATCCGCCAGTGTCTCCGGGTTGGTGTTGATTGGCCTGGTGTCTGCGATCTTGGCTGTTCCGGCCGCTCAACTGACCTTCAGCGCCCGATCAATACCCGTGTTATTTGGCGCTCTTTTTGGCGCCCAACTCGTGCTCCACGTTGTCTTGGCGGGTGTGGGGCATGGGGAGGCAGGCACTGCCATGGCAGGTAACTCCGTGATCCCTGGATTACACATGACCGCCATGCACGCTATCGCAGCCCTGATTTCTACAGCGA
>CAZVLV010000126.1:996-5219 GCA_964628015.1 uncultured Aquiluna sp.
TCTACTTTGCCGACAGCCTTTCGGCGGCGTGGTCCAGATTCATTGCAAGTGTGATTGGTGCACGTGTTTATCCGATTGAACCGGTTGCCCCCGGGAAGGTCATCGGTTTTGCGGAACCAGTGCACCGCCTGCGCTATCTCGTGAATGAAAATGTCTACTCTCGAGGCCCACCTCTTGCCTCGGTAACTCACTGACGTATTTCATTCATTCAATTAACTATTTATTAAGAGGTATTGTGAAAAAAATTATTGTTGTATGTGCTGTGCTGTTTTCCTTTACTGCCGCACCCGTTGCGGCACATGAGGGTCATTCCCACGCTCCTAAGGCTGGGTCGGCGTGCACCATGACTGGTGCCACCATGGTGGAAAAGAAGCTCACCTATGTGTGCTTGCCATCGAAGAAGTGGACGAAGGGACTCAAGAAGTCGAAGTCAGCTCTCACCACAAAGGACACGTGGGTGAAGGCCGTGGATTCAGGAATGACCGCGGCCTTCGGCATGATCACCAATCCAACGAATAAAGACATTCGGATTATTGCTGCGCGTTCGCCACAGTACGCCGGCATGATGCAATTGCATCAGGTAGTCATGGATTCAGCGACCGACAAAATGGTGATGCAAGAGAAAAAAGGTGGGTTCCTTGTGCCTGCTAATGAAACCATCATGTTAAAGCCAGGTGGCGATCACATCATGTTCATGAGCCTGAAGAAACCAATCACCGCTGGCACCGAAGTTCCAGTGACATTGATCGGATCTAAGGGTGAGCAGTTGCAATTCAAAGCTCTTGCAAAAGTTTTCGCAGGGGCAAATGAAGATTACGATCACTCCGGAATGTGAGTGACATGTCCACGCCAGGAATAACTCGGCGCGGGCTATTTGCGGCCGGCGGCGTCGCCCTTGTGGGCGGCGCCGGCGGTTACGCACTTGCCAGCGTCACCTCTCAGGAACCAGCACCCGTACAGAATGTGCTGGTCAAGGCGAACGGCACAACGGCCTCGATTGCTGTTCCCTTTTATGGCAAGCACCAGGCTGGTGTAGATACTCCTGCCCAGGTGTACGCAAAATTCATCGGCATGAATCTAAAGCAAGTCGATCGTGAATCCATGGCGGCGATTTTGCGGATCGTGACCGACGATGCAGCTCGATTGACCCAAGGCCAACCTGCGCTTGGAGATACAGAGCCGGAGGTGGCTGCTTTCCCTGCCCGGTTGACCATCACTGTGGGTGTCGGACGTTCGTTGCTTTCCGGTTTGGGAGTAGAGATCCCTGATGTGCTCCCAGAAATTCCACGATTCACTACCGATGCCCTTGATTCTCGCTGGGGCCAAACTGATCTGATGATTCAGATCGGATCTGATGACCCACTCACTCTTTCCCATGCGCAACGAATGGTGACAAAGGATTTGTCCACACTCACCACTGTGCAATGGATTCAAAGTGGATTCGTTTCTCCGATCCCTGGGACTCCGAGTGGCTCGGCGAGTAGGAACCTCATGGGTCAGGTAGATGGCACAGTTAATCCTGGTGTCAATGAATTTGACGAAGTTGTGTGGATTGATGACTCTGGTTGGGCGAATGGCGGAACGGTATTGGTGCTGCGTCGCATCCGCATGATGATGGATGAATGGGATCAACTTGAACGCCCGGCAAAGGAGATCGCTATTGGCCGCACACTGGAAACAGGTGCACCACTCGGCGGGATTTCAGAATCGGATCCAGTGGATTTGCAGGCCCTGGATAGCAACGGTCTGCCGGTGATACCGCGTGATGCTCATATTCGAATTGCCCATGCCAACACTCCAGAAGAATCGATTTTGCGCCGTCCCTATAACTATGACGAAGGAATTGTGGAAGGCACGGCGGACATGGGGTTGATATTTGCCGCCTATACGAAGAATCCCGGTAAGTCATTTATTCCCATGCAAGAGAGACTTGCTGAATCAGATGCCATGAACAGATGGGTGACCACGATTGGATCTGCAGCGTATCTAGTGCTCCCCGGCGTGTTGGAGGGGGAAGTATTAGGTCAAGGGATGCTGTGACAACACGCCGAAATATTTAGTATTTTGGTGTACGGCGCAGTGCATGGCACCATGGAAAACATGCAGACAACGATCCGAAATATGGTGTCAATGTCCACTTCCCTGGGCCTGATTGTGAGTGGAATTGGGCTCGTTGCGGTGTCCAGCGGTGCGCAGGCAGCCACCGGCGATGTCACATCGTTTCCCATCGCTACAGCGAATTCGGCGCCTGAGGGTTTAGCCCTCGATGCCGCAGGAAACATGTGGGTGGCCATGAGCGGAGTCGATCGAGTTGGAAAGGTAACTCCTGCTGGCGCGATCACCACATTGGAGATTCCGAATGGATCCGCGAACGCTGGCGCCCACGCATTTGCATTGGGATCAGATTCGCGAATGTGGCTCACTGAAAAACTGGGTAATCGAATTGGTGTTTTCAATGTGGAGAACAATCAATACCAATCCTTTGATATTCCGACCGCGAATTCCCAACCTATGGGAATTACCACAGGCCCTGATGGTGCTATATGGTTCACGCAGTTTGCATCCAGCAAGATTGGCCGGATCACCAAAAACGGTGCAATCACTGAGTTCTCCCTTCCAGCAGACAGCGGACCCACGTCACTGGTCACTGGACCCGACGGTGCGCTCTGGATCACCCTTCAAACCGGTAATGCCATTGCACGCATGACAACATCTGGTGTCCTCACCCCGTACCCACTCACTAACGCCAATTCGGCACCCACGGACATTACTGTCGGCACAGACAACAACCTCTGGTTTACCGAGCGTGATTCCAATCGCATTGGTCGCATGTCAGTGCGCGGACTCTTAACGGAGTTCTCACTTTCCACCGCTCAATCCAAGCCTCAACAAATCACCTTGGGAGCAAGTGGTGATCTCTGGGTCACGCAACCAGGTGCGAATCGACTCAGTCGAGTGACCACGTCGGGAGTGGTCACTGAGTTCATATTGCCTTCAGTCAATACGGGTCCGTTCGGAGTTGTCTCGGGCATAGATGGCAATATCTGGTTCACGGGCAAGAGTGGCAATAACATCAACCGAATGCTGAGTGGAGTTACACCGGTACCGAGCGTCGACCCAACGCTGACTGCAACGAACACCACCACGGGCTCAACGATCACTGCGAATCCGGGTAGTTGGAAATTTGCTCCTACCGCCTATGTGTATCAGTGGGAACGTTGTGCAGATAACACAAACTCTTCGTGTCAACCTATTACTGGAGCAAATGCAACCACGTATGTCATCACCGAGGCCGATGCAGGAAAGTACCTACGGGTTTCTGTGAAGGCAACAAACCTCAACGGAACATCTACCGTTGCAGACACGAGTGCGCGGTTATCCATTGATGGTCTTCCACCCAAACTTCCGCCCACGCCGGTCATGGGAGCTCAAACTGTTCAACTCGTTCCAGGCGTGACTGCCACATTGCGAGGGGTGAACGCGACAAAGCGTGGAACGAGCAAGTTATTTAGGGTTGTCCTGAGCAATAACGCTGTGAAGGGCAAAGTACGCATTGTGTTGGTCAACTCGTCTGGGCTGGAATCACTTGTCATTGCCAAGGGCAAATGGATTAATCCCTCTGGCGTTGCCAAGAAAGTAAAGCGAATTCCACGGACTTTGCCTGCAGGGTTGTACACCTTGAGGGCCGTGTACACACCACGCGCTGATCAAAGCACCGTGTATCCGTTAGCGACCCTGAGCAAGCCGATCCGCATCCGTTAGTACCCGTACTTACTCGTTAGCGCCAGTGCAGTAGCCTCACCTCCTTCTGGTTCAACCCCTGTGACAGGTACAAGGAGAGGTAGGTACAAGTGGCCGCGCTGCTTGCACTTATTTCGAGTCTTTCGTGGGGTGTTGCTGATTTCGTTGGCGGTTTAGCAGCTCGTCGTGCTGGATCGGCTCAAGTCCTGGCGGTTTCCTATCCAGCCGGCGCCGTGGTCATCACAATTTTTGCACTGACAATCATTCCGGGGGAGTTGTCCACCGAATTGTTTGGTTATGCCCTTATCACGGGTGTCATCGGTTCCATTGCCATTGCACTGTTATATGCCGCGCTAGTGCGCGGGCAAATGGGAATCGTTTCTCCGATCACTGCGGTCATGAGTGGCGCAGTCCCAGTCCTGGTAGGAGTGCTCCGTGGTGAGCAACCAACTGCTTGGGCTTATGCCGGGATGGTTATCGCC
>CAZVLV010000127.1:0-5217 GCA_964628015.1 uncultured Aquiluna sp.
AGTCCGGAAAATGAAAAGTTAAACGCATGCACCGGGTCTGCACTCAATGCTCGCGGAAAATCAATTGCTTGGGGATTCCCATCTACGGCAACTCGATCGATCTCGGGGCCACCAGGAAAAGGTAACCCGAGTACACGCGCTATTTTGTCGAAAGCCTCGCCTGCTGCATCGTCGAGTGTGCTGCCCAGAGAAGCAAATTCACCGTTTTCCACCAAGATCAAGGATGAGTGGCCACCGGAGACGAGTAATCCAATAACAGGTTCAGGCAGCGGACCATGTTCGAGTTCGTCAACAAGAACATGCGCGGCCAAGTGATTCACACCGAATACCGGTTTACCGAGCGCCAGACCCAGTGCTTTTGCAGATGCCACGCCGACAATAAGTGCGCCCACCAGCCCTGGTCCAGCGGTTACGGCAATGGCATCTATGTCGGTCATGGCAATTCCTGCGTCCTGACACGCCCGTTCAATTGTGGGCACCATGGCCTCTAAATGTGCACGGCTCGCAACTTCTGGAACCACTCCACCAAAGCGGGCGTGCTCCTCCACGCTGGATGCCAGGTGATTTGCCAACAGGGTTCGACCTTGCACAATGCCCACACCCGTTTCATCGCAGGATGTTTCAATTCCCACAATTATTGGGTCGCTAGAAGTCGACTGAGCGCGCGTCACGTATCTACTCCCGCTTTACGCTCTCCCACTTCAGGTACTCCCGTAAATCTGTCCCTGCGCATGATTATTGCTGTCTGTCCATCCGGGTAGTAGTTGACGCGTTCACTTATTCGAGTGAAGCCTCGACTGGCATATAAAGAAACGGCCGAATGGTTATCTGCACGGACTTCCAGGAAAATGAACCGAATGCCAAGCTTCTCTGCTTCCAGCAACATAAAGTCCAATAACTGTCCACCCAATCCTTTGCCCTGATACTCCGACCCAATAGCAATGGTCTGAATATCTGCATCAGGGGCCTGTGCCGACACACCGCAATATCCAATAACCGTGTCATGTAACTGGGCTACCCAATAGTGATTGTGTTCCGCTGCAAGTTCGCGCCACCACTGCTCCACCGACCAGTGATCCACCGGGAAGAGCTCGGATTCACGTTGATCAACGGCGGGAATATCTGTCCAATGCATGCGCCGAATCGTGAGTGTGTGTTCTTGAGTACCAGAAGAATTAGACATCATTCACTCCTGGGGCTGATGTCTGTGGCTGTGCATCCGGTGGGCGCAAGTACATGGGTGTCAGGTCGCGTTCCTCGGCTACCCCTACGCAGGATGCAAGGTCAATCCCTAATGGGAAGTATCCGGTTGTGACGGGAAGTGCATTGCCTTCTACCTGGTCAATAGCGTTTACGTATGGCCCCGAGATTCTGTGACCGTCTGCGGTGTAACTCGCCCAGTAATACTCACCGCGACGCGCGGGTGTTGCGGCCACAAAGTCTGCACTCGGTGAATCGGTGCGCACAATATTGTGAGCAACCGCATCAAGGGAACAGATACCCACGACCGGAATTCCCCAGGCAAGTGCGAGGGTTTCGCCAAATGCAATGCCGACCCGCAATCCGGTAAATGGTCCAGGACCCACGCCGCACACAATCAGATCCGGGGTGCGAAAGTCACTTGCGCCACGATCCAACTGAGGTATCTGCGAGAACAAAGTACCGATTGCTTCCACGTGGCCGCGTGCATCCGTGTGTTCCGCCGACCCAATTACCTGATCTCCTTCAACCAACGCAATAGTGCTCATGTCCGTTGACGTGTCGATCGCCAGGATTCGCTTCACATGGCACCTGCAATTCTCTGGGCAAGATCCGACTCGGGTGAGTGATTAATCAATTCGATGTCTCGGATATCAACATCGTCGGAAGTGGGCTCGGTAAAAACCAACTCCACAACAGATACTCCGAATTCGGTTCGCCACGGCGCACCCCACTCGACCAAAGTGAGGGCGTGCTGGGCATCAGTTTCCGACCACAGGTCAAGGAGTTCATCCGCAGAAGAAATTCGATACACATCAAGGTGCACAAGTCCCCATGGCTGTCCTGAATAGTTCTTTGCCAACACAAATGTCGGACTGGTCACCGGTTCAGTGATTCCCAACCCGCGAGCCACCCCTTGGGAGAAAGTGGTTTTCCCAGCACCTAAATCTCCAGTGAGGATGAGGACATCGGTTCCTTGCACAACCGCAGCCACGCGCTCGCCGAACTCCTGCATCTGCGCAGCACTATGCACCCGCAACTGATTCACCTTTGTCAGAACTTTCGCTAGTTGAGTTCTGATTGTTCGCGATCACTTTCTCCACGAATCCAATGAGCAATTCATTGACTTCACTTGGTCGCTCGATGGTGACCATGTGTCCACTCTCTGCAAGAACTACAAGCTCGGCACCGGGTACCGCTTCAATGATCGCTGTGCTCTGGGCAGGTGGAGTCAATCGATCTGATTCACCGACAATGACCAAGGTCTCCACACCGTGCAGAGCGGATAGCGCTGCTTGCTTGTCATGGTCATACAGATTGGGCAAGAAATCCACCAAGATTCGGAAGTCAGTTCCCGCGATCATGTCCGCAACAAACTCACCTGCATGTGTCGGCGCTACGGATCCAAATGAATAGAGTCGAGTGAGCAATAGCCCAAAGTCACTCTTACTCCAACGACTGTGCGAAACGAAATCTCCGCCACGCGCAACGACATTGGCAACACCAGGAAGCGCCCCTTGCACAACTTTGGCAATGGGTTTGGGCAGACCAAGTGTGGTACTAGCTACTGCGGAAGCTGCGGTGGCAATTAATCCGACACCAACAATGCGAGTTCCAAAGAGCTCGGGGTGTTGATCGGCAAGTGCCAGTATGGACATGCCTCCCATGGAATGCCCAATAAGAATTACCTTACGAGTTGGTACGCACTGTTGAATAACAGAGTAAAGATCACGGCCTAACTGGTCGATACTGTGATCACGCTCTTGCGCATCAGCGACATAACTTGATTCACCGTGTCCGCGTTGGTCGTACACCACAATATTGGCCAACGGGCGCAGGGCCTGTCGCTGATAAAACCACGAATGCCGATTCAACGCGAAACCATGTGGCATGACAATGGTGAAGTCAGATCCGGCAAGGTGATCCACGTCGGCAATGAGTACCGCACCATCTGAGGTGAATACTTCGCGGCGCTCACCCGCGAGGGATGTGAACTCACTGAGATCTGTTGATGATTCAGGGCTCGCGCTAAGTTTCATGACCAATCGCTCGGCTGCAGCGCCTGCTGCTGCGCCAAGCGCGAGCGCACCCAAGGACAGCGCAGCACGACCAGCGGCGCGTGGGAGATCAACTGCCACTGGAAACTTTCACCACCTTGTGTTCGGGATTCACTTCGCTCTGGTCAAAATACCTGTTCAGATGTATTCCTTGGGTATTCGAGTGCCAATTCGAGTGACAATTTCGTATCCCACGGAGTTCATGCGCTGGGCCCACTGATCTGCGGTCAACTCCCCCGAGGCACCAGGTCCAAAAATATCGACAATATCGCCAGCCTGCGCGCTGTTGATGCTGTTGAGATTCACCACACACTGATCCATGGCAATTGTTCCGATTTGGGTGATCGGCTTACCGTTCAGCGCGAACTCCAGGTTGTTGCTGAGGTTGCGGGGTATTCCGTCGGCGTAGCCAACCGGAACAAGACCCACTCGAGTTGGTTCAGTAGCAACCCACGTGTGTGAGTACGAGACACCCGTCCCCGTCGGAATTTCTTTGACCTGAGAGATCCGTGCCTGAACGTGCATGGCGGGCACCAGGCCCAGTTCTGTTGCGGTTGCTCGTTCCACATTGGGCGACAGGCCATACAATCCAATTCCAACTCGAACAAGGTCATATCGAGTCGAGGGATGCCACAACGCACCTGCGGTATTCGCGACATGGGTGAGGTCAGGGCGTACCCCAGCAGATGCCAACGCGGTGAGTGCAGACTCAAATACTTCCACTTGTCGTTGCACGCTCTCTGCGGAGTACTCACGATCCTGGTGATCAGCATTCGCCAAATGGGTCCACACGCCTCGCAGGTGAACGTGACCTTTCTCTGCGGCTTTCACCAACAGTGGGATGAATTGCTGAAGGTCGGTTATCACAATTCCATTGCGGGATAACCCGGTGTCAATTTTCACGTGAACATTGGCTACGCGATCATGAACTTCTGCAGCCCGTGTTACTTCCTCCAGTTCGCGAACCGATGACACGGAAAGATCAACATCGGCCACAACACATGCACTGATATCAGGATCTCCGGGAGTACTAAGCCACGCGAGGATTTTTCCTGTATCGCCTGATGCGCGCAGGGCAAGCGCCTCGGAGGGAAGGGCAACGCCGAGCCACTCGACACCGTGCTCGCGCATGAGAGGAGCAATACGACTCACTCCGTGGCCATAAGCATCTGCTTTCACCACCGCCATGGCATTGACACCCGCTAATTTCCGCACATGATCAAAGTTTTGCCTCAGTGCATCGGTGGAAATAACTGCTCGGGCGCGAAACTGGTTCCTTCCGAGCTGATTCCCTTCAATCTGGCTCATAGAGGCACAACTTCCGCGCAAGCATCGCCAATGTCTACTGCTGTGGGCGAGTGCGTGAATTCCGCGGCTATCCGACCTGCCCGACCATGCATCCACACACCTGCTGCCACGATTTCCAGAGATTGTGTAGCCAACCGGCTTGAATGCGCTGCGAGCAGCCCTGCAATGTTTCCGGTGAGAATATCTCCGGAACCCGCGGTGGCTAACGATGGCGTTCCTTCAATATCGACGAAACTGCGACCATCCGGAGCGCACATGATTGTGCGAGGCCCCTTGGCCACCACAATTGCATTGAGGGTCATAGCTGCGTTACGCACATTGCTCCACGTGGGTTCGCCAAGGTCAGGAAATAGTTTGCGGAATTCGCCCACATGGGGCGTGATCACTGTCAGTGCTGATCTTTTTTCGACCAACGCTCGTAATTTCATCGATTGCGCAAGTGCGGTCAGTGCACCTGCATCCAGCACAACTGGGAGTGAACCGGAAAGAATCTCTGTCAGAAATTCCGATTCAGCATCTGTGCCAGAAAATCCAGGTCCCAGTCCCCATGCGCTCACTCGGGAGGAACTGACACTCGTGATCACCACATGTGGGAAATCGTCGGTGATGTGGGCATCGAAGTCACCAACATTGGCACACATGACCATGCCTA
>CAZVLV010000128.1:0-5199 GCA_964628015.1 uncultured Aquiluna sp.
CGGCAACTCGAATCCATCGTGAAGGTCAAAGTGGTGGATCGCACGTGGTTGATTTTGGATATTTTTGCCCAACATGCCCGAAGTCGGGAGGGTAAAGCACAGGTGTCTCTGGCTCAGATGCAATACCTGCTACCGCGTCTTCGAGGTTGGGGTGAGTCTTTGTCTCGCCAGGGCGGTGGCAGGGCAGGCGGAGCTACAGGGGGAGTGGGAACCCGAGGGCCTGGTGAGACCAAGATCGAAACTGATCGGCGCCGTATCCGCACTCAAATGGCCAAGTTGCGCAAGCAACTGAAGGAATTAGAGAAGACTCGTGTTACCCAGCGTCAGGCGCGCGAGCAATCGGGCATTGCGACAGTTGCCTTGGCAGGTTATACGAATGCTGGAAAATCCAGTCTCCTCAATGCCCTCACAGGTTCCGGCGTCCTTGTTCAAGATGCCCTTTTTGCCACATTGGATCCAACGGTCCGAAAGATGCGGCTACCCAGTGGAAGGGAATTCACCCTTGCTGACACTGTTGGTTTTGTCAGGCATCTTCCGCATGACCTCGTGGAGGCCTTTCGTTCAACGTTGACGGAAGTCCAACACGCGGAGCTCATTGTTCATGTTGTTGATGGAGCTGATGAAGATCCTTTCGGTCAAATTTCAGCAGTTCGAGAGGTGCTGAATGAAATAGGTGCCGAGGCCATTCCTGAATTGATTGTCGTCAACAAGATCGACATCGCGGACCCCGTAACTCTTGCTTCCCTCGTCAGCAACTTTCCAGGGTGTGTGCAGGTCAGCGCACGTACAGGTCTAGGTATACCGGCTCTGCTTGATGCCATTGAGGGTCGACTACCTCAACACAATGTCCATGTGCGCGTGTCCATTCCCTACAGCCGCGGAGATGTCCTCGCTCGGGTACACCAATACGGTGAGAATGTGAGCGTCACACACGGAGAGCAGGGGTCACTTGTTGAAGCCGATGTACCCGGACATCTGGCTGCCGAGTTGGATGCGTCCATCTTCATGGTGGACAGCACAGCGAGTTCCATGGTGGACAGCACAGCGAGCCCTTCTTGAGACCCACTTTTTCTGGTCTCGATCCGCAATCCGTATTGGAAAAAGTTGTGGAAAGAGTCTCAGGCGAGTTGAGGGCCGGTCAAGAAAAGATGATCTTTGAGATTGCTCAGGCAATTTCTCGCAATGAGCACAGGGTCATTCAAGCCGGTACCGGTACGGGAAAGTCTTTGGGGTATCTCATCCCTGCAGCCACTTTCGCGCTCGCGCGAAGCCAAGGCGCCGTAATTGTCGCTACGGCAACGCTCGCTCTTCAGAAGCAGCTCATGGAGAAGGACTTACCTCTTGTGGCCGAGGTATTAGCTAGTGATTTTGGAGTTGAACTGAAGTATGCCGTCCTCAAGGGGCGAAATAACTACGTTTGTCTACAAAAACTTCACACTTCGATTCCGGATCCCGATCAAGATGCCTTGTTTGAAATTGGTACTAGTTACCTAGGTGCGCAGGCCGTAGCGGTTCGTGAATGGGCCGAGTCAACGAGCACAGGGGACCGTGATGAATATCCTGAGGAAATCGATGCGCGTGTTTGGCGCGGCTTTTCTGTATCTAGGCGTGAATGCATAGGAGAGTCTAGGTGCGCATTTGGTCAGGAGTGTTTCGCCGGCCTACGACGGCTATCGGTATCCGAGGCTCATATTGTTGTTACAAATCACACGTTACTTGCCATTGACGTCATTGAGGCTATTCCCGTATTGCCCGAACATGATGTCGTCATCATTGACGAAGGTCACGAAATCGTTGATCGCGCAACCAACGCCGTGACAAGTGAACTATCAGTGACAATGCTCGAACGGGCAATTTCTTCCGCCTCATCTCTGCTTGATGAGCGAACTCGATTATTGGCTGAGGAGGCGTCGAGTGCCTTCGATGCTTCCCTAGGTTTACTCGCAGGCGATTCGAACGGCATTGTGCGAATCATGGAATTACCGCCCGTCTTGATTGAGTCATTAACGTTGATTCGCGATGCAATGGGAGCTGCAATTACCGAGATCAGCGCGTTAAAGAGTGATCAGCCAGATATATCTGCGCGAAATCAACAGATTCGTGGCGGGATTGAGGATATACACGACACGGCCGGGAGCATCATCAACAATGGAATTACTCTCACTGAAGATCATGTTGTCTGGATTGATCGGTTCGGAAAATCGGCGGTTTTGCATTCCGCACCTTTGAGTGTCGCATCGATCCTAGAATCGGCACTCTTTTCCGAGAAGTGCGTTGTGGTGACAAGTGCCACGCTGACCACTGCCGGTAAATTTGATTCCATAACAAAAAGTCTTGGCGTCCATGCCAATCCTCGGCTTGAAACAATAGATGTTGGTTCACCATTTGATTACCCCACACAGGGGATTCTTTATGTGGCATCGCACCTCGACCCGCCTTCACCAGAAGGAATATCGATGCAATCTCTCGATGAAATGGGTGAGCTGGTAGAAGCCGCAGGCGGTAGAAGTTTGATCTTGTGTTCGAGTTGGCGAGCGGTTGAACGAGCTTCGGAGTACCTACGTGTTCGAATTGACACGCCATTGCTTACTCAGCGAAAAGGTGAGTCCGCAGGTTTATTGGTGGATAAATTTTCACTCGAATCAGCAAGCTCGCTCATTGGTACCTTGTCCTTGTGGCAGGGTGTTGATGTTCCGGGCAATTCCTGTATGCAGGTGATCATCGATCGAATTCCATTTCCGCGCCCAGATGATCCGGTTATGGCGGCTCGGGCTCGGGCTGTCGATTTGGCTGGGGGTTCTGGTTTTGCGTCTGTATCCATGGCAAAAGCAGGATTGTTGCTGGCTCAAGCATCGGGCAGACTTATTCGGCGTGCCACCGATCGCGGCGTTGTCAGTGTTCTTGATTCCCGTCTCGCGACCGCGCGGTATGGGAGCGTTTTACGAGCAAGCATGCCGCCAATGTGGTTCACCACGAACAAGGAAGCAACGTTGTCAGCCCTGGAAAGACTTGCACGCGAAGCTAAAGAGTGAAATCAGTATCAAGTTAAAGGCGCCGTAGCACAGTGACAACCTTCCCAAGGATTTGAGCGTTGTCACCGGGGATAGGTGCATAGGCTGGATTGTGTGGCATAAGCCATACATGACCATCACGCCTCTTAAATGTCTTCACCGTTGCTTCGTCGTCGAGCAACGCCGCCACAATATCCCCGTTTTCACATGTGGGCTGGCGTCGAACTACCACCCAGTCGCCATCACAAATCGCAGCATCCACCATTGAGTCACCGACAACTTTGAGGCTAAACAACTCGCCGTCACCCACCAAGTCTTTAGGCAGTGGGAAAGTCTGTTCCACAGACTGCTCCGCCAAAATTGGCCCACCAGCTGCGATCCTTCCAAGTACGGGGACGTTCGTCACCCCTGGAATTTCTGGCGTATTGGCAGAGCTCTGGAACTCTCCTTGTTGAAGGTTGTTCACATCATTGGTTGCAGACAGAACCAAAGCACGAGGCCGATTGGGGTCGATTCGAAGGTAGCCGGCCTTCTGTAAATTCTTCAGTTGGTGCGCAACGGAACTAGGACTTGTCAATCCGACCGATTCCCCAATTTCGCGAACACTCGGGGGATAGCCACGTTCCTCGGTCGTGCTGCGAATCATTTCCAGAATGGCTACCTGCCGCTCTGAGAGTGGCTCCTTGGACAGCGAGCGAATATCGCTGACAGATGCGTCGCCACTGGCTCGTGTCGACTCCAGTGGAGTCTCTGCGGATGCAGTGGTGGATGCCTTGGAAATTCTGCTGGCCATGGGTCCTGCCTTCTCATGTGAGATACCCCATGTCAGAGGTATCTGATTCTCTCGTCTCATGAAGGAAATAACCCTCATTCCCTGTCGAGACAACGTTACCCCTTGTCGCGACACGAATCAAACACATGTTCGAAATGTCGTGGATTCTTTATCCACAAGTGCTATAAATCGTACATCCGTTCGAATCATCACCGGTTCTAGAAAGGCTTCCCCCATGAACAATCAGCAGACGCCAATCACGTTGACCCCTCGCGGCAGGCTCGTCCTAGGGCTAGTCGTGACATTCTTTGCCCTTCTCGCTTGGATAACCATTGGTGGTGGAACCGCTGATGCTTCCGCGGATCAAGCGTTGCAAATCAGTCACACCGTTGTGGTCCAACCAGGGGAGAGCCTCTGGTCTATTGCCACAGATATCGCTCCTGAACATGACCCCCGAGAAGTACTCATGCGGATCAGAGAAATGAATGATCTAGGTACCCAACACGTCTATCCCGGTCAATCCTTAGCTGTCCCAGCACTCTAAATCGTGTGCTTTAGGGTGAGAACGTGATGAAGGCTGGAGCGGCGATTCTTGCGGTCCTGGGATTAGTCATCTCCTTGAGTCTTCCAGCACACGGTCTTGATCGTGATAGTCGTTGGCGGACAGGTGGTGATCTCAGGGCTTGTTCAGCACCAGTGTGGCCACAGTCGAACAATGTCTCAGGTCCGGGTGCAGGCAATCGTGTATTAGTCATTGGGGACTCTCTCACTAGAGAATCGGCTGACATGTTGAAGTCTTCGCTGCGTAGATCCGGGTGGGTCCCGACCATTAGGTGCTTTGGAGGCAAAAGGCTCGACTGGGCTATCGATCAAGTGCGTGCTCAAAAAAGGTGGAAAGGTGTTCCCAGCACGGTGATAGTTGCCATGGGAACCAATGACATGCGGTGGATCGACCGGGGTCGAACAACGGACAGGGTTGACCAATTACTAGATCAACTTGGTCCACATCGCAATGTTTTATGGATTAACACATTTGGTGGTAACGGAGACCGCTTCAGTAAAGATAAGCAGCGATGGTTCAATCAAATGCTAGACCGTAAGGCGAGTAAAAGGTCAAATGTTGTGGTCATGCCATGGGACGAGATAGCCGCTAAGGGCAAGGTGAAACTTTCATCCGCAATCCACTACACCTATCCGGGATATCGACTGAGAACACAGGAAACCGTTAGCCTGCTTAACTCCAGCTTCGGAAAGCTCGAAAGGCCAATTCAAGGACCTGCTTCAGGGCAGCCAGCAGGGATCCCAGAAGCCACGCCCAACCCCACGCCCAACCCCACTCTGTACCCGTGACGCATGAACTAATGGGGACGAGCAACACGCCGAAAGAGTGGTTCGCGACCGAAGCCGACGCGACCG
>CAZVLV010000129.1:0-5131 GCA_964628015.1 uncultured Aquiluna sp.
GATACTCCCGCGCACCGAATCAAGAATCTGATCAGCGGTCGCGTGGGGGTGAGCGGAAACCGCATCAAGTACCGCAACACGCTGTGCGGTGACTTGAACTCCGTGAGTTCGCAGAATCTCTGCAGGAGAAGGTCGGTGGGGGTCTGTCACCTGGGTGTGGGCGAGATCCATTGACATAAGGGCAGACTATCGCTGAGTTTGGACAAAGTCAAAGATTGGATTTATTACATAATTGAGATATTCGCAGGGGGTGCCCGGCGTTTCGGCAGGGTTTCTTGATCCCGGTACCTAGCCTTGTGTCCGATACATCCGAATAGAACCCACTCCGTAAAGAGACAACTCCGTAAAGAGACAACTCCGTAAAGGGACAACTCCGTATAAAACCCACCACGCGTGAAAGGGACAACATGCAACGAACCATGGGGCGCTCGCTCCTCGCAGAATTTATTGGCACATTTCTATTGGTCTTCCTGGCGGTAGGCACAGCCATCTTTGGTATCTCCGCCCTTGTTGGTGCCGATGGCAATGGAACTGGCGCTGGCGTTGTGGGCGTGGCCATGGCTTTTGGTCTGGTGTTGCTGGGTATCGCCTATGCATTCGGCCCTGTCAGTGGTGCCCATGTCAACCCCGCCGTGACTCTCGCCATGCTCCTTGGTCGTCGTCTCCCCGCGAGCGAGGCTGTGGGGTACTGGATCGTGCAATTCCTGGGAGCAATTGCTGCCGGTGGGCTGCTCAAGCTCTTCGTCGATTCATTTGGAGTGACGGACTACACCGGTGGGCTCGGCACTAACTCCTATGACAACGGGGCCATCAACATGGCGGGTGCGTTTGTTCTTGAGGTTGTACTCACAGCTGCCTTTGTGCTCGTTATTTTGCTTGTTACCGAGCGAGTAGCTGCACCAGGATTTGCGGGCATTGCAATTGGTTTCACGTTGACCCTCGTGCACCTTGTCGGGATTCCTTTGACAGGAACATCTGTGAATCCTGCTCGCTCATTCGGACCAGCGTTGTTTGAAGGCGGAACAGCGATGTCACAGGTGTGGTTGTTCATCCTGGCGCCATTAGTTGGAGCGGTTGTCGCTGTTGTTATTTGGATGCTTACTCGCACCACATCGGAAATGCCTGAATCTCAAGTCGCAGGCTCAGAAAGAGAGTAACTAAAACTAGATCGATGAATAAATTTCAGGCTGCGGCGGTGAAGTGTTACTTCACCGCCGCAATCATTTACTAGGCTGGGATTACGTTCAGATCCCCACTATGTTGATCTACGCCACGCTGACACAAGGATTGAAATGCCAAATATGTCGAAGTCCAAGCAACTTGTTGCTGGTGTTGATTCATCTACTCAGTCTGTCAAAATTGTGGTGCGTGATGCCGAGTCAGGGGAACTCGTGAGGCAGGCGAAAGCACCGCACCCCGATGGCACGGAGGTAGATCCACTGCAATGGTGGAGTGCACTGAGCTCCATTGCTCCTGATCTCCTCGCAGGTGTTTCCGCGATTTCCATTGCCGCACAACAACACGGAATGGTGCCTCTCGATTCACATAATGAAATCGTTCGACCAGCAATTCTTTGGAATGACACCCGTTCAGCTGCAGCCTGTGAGCAACTCATCCGCGAATTGGGTGGACCAAGTGCGTGGGCGCAGGCGGTGGGGAGTGTGCCGGTCGCCGCTTTCACTGTGGGCAAGTTGCGCTGGATGGCCGAACACGAACCGGAGAACGCACAACGCACATCCACCGTTGTGCTGCCACACGACTTTCTCACGTGGAAATTGCGGGGAACAGGTGCTGACTTCACCACTGATCGCGGCGATGCAAGTGGCACGGGCTACTGGTCACCGGCCACGGGGGAGTATCGCCATGATCTAGTACGCCTTGCGCTCGGACACGATCTTGAATTACCCCGAGTTGCTTCGCCTGCCGAGATAGTGGGGGAGACAGACCTCTTTACGGGAAAGTCGATCGCGGTAGCTCCGGGAACGGGTGACAACATGGGCGCAGCTCTCGCGTTGGGTGTTCAACCCGGCGACGTTGTTGTGTCGCTGGGAACTTCAGGAACTGCCTATGCAGGATCGTCAACTCCGACTTCTGACCCCTCTGGATTCGTCGCTGGATTTGCCGATGCAACAGGTAAATTCCTTCCTCTCGTGTGCACCCTGAATGCTGCGCGCATTCTTGGTGCCACCGCGGGAATGCTCAATGTGGATGTCCATGAACTCGCGCGGTTAGCCCTCGCAGCTCAGCCGGGCTCAGGTGGATTGACGTTTATTCCTTATCTGGATGGAGAGCGAACACCTAATTTGCCCCATGCTCGTGGTTCGCTCCATGGCCTGACCAGAGAAAACATGACAGCCGAGAATTTAGCTCGCAGTGCAATTGAAGGAATGTTTGGTGGCCTGGTAGAGGCTGTTCAGGCGTTGGAAGCCGTGGGTGTAGTAGCCAAACGAGTAATCCTTATTGGGGGGGCAGCCGCAAATTCAGCGGTGGCGACGGTCGCTTCGACCATGTTTGCCGTTCCCGTTGAGGTACCGCCCGAGGGTGAGTACGTTGCCGACGGTGCAGCGGTGCAAGCCGCTTGGGCTCTCACCGGCGAATCTGTTCCGCCTCTGTGGTCAGCTATGAACAAGGGGGAGACCAAAATAATTGATCCCGTGCATATTCCCGAGATTCAAGAGCGATACTCAGGGGTTCGATCGACTTTGTATGGCTAGGCATTCATATGATTAATTCACCTGCTGAATTTTTTCAACAAGTTCAGCAACTCGAATGGATTGCCATGGTTCCGGTAGCCAGGAGTCCTCACCGCGGATTCGGCGACTGAATTGTTCGAACATAATGTTGTAAGGGTCGACGGCGGCAAACTCTTCACGCATACCCTTGACATCAAGTGTGCCTGGTTGTTTCCACAGAGTGAAGGCTTGATCATCGTCTATTGAGATTTCGCCCTCAGAACCCTTAAGGACAAACCTCTGAGTTGGTGGCATGGCGAATGAGGCCACGATTGATCCCACTCCCTGATCACCTTCGGGGGTATTCCAGGCCACGTGCGCCTTGGTTGTCATGTCTACGTCGTAACCGGCGAAATCTAATTCGGCCTCCGTTATGGAATATGAAGTTGCTTCAGGCAGTAGTGCAACAATTCCATGTAAGGGATAGATGCCGACATCAAATAGTGCTCCGCCTCCCTGGTGAGATTGGAGCCGGTAATTGTTCTCCGGAATTGAATCAAACGTGAAAGTTGCCAAATAGTTTTGTGGAATACCGATTGCGCCGCTTTCCACCAGCCTGGCAATTCTTCGCATACGCGGACTCCATAGAGCCCACGTGGCTTCGGCAAGGAGAAGATTCTGGGAACTCGCAATGTCATAGGCGCGGATTGTGTCCGCGGCGGTCATGGTGAGGGGTTTTTCACACAACACGTGCTTTCCTGCCATTAACGAAGCCTCAATCCATGGGAAATGGGCATCGTTATTCAGTGAAATATAAATTGCCTCGACATCTGGGTCTTCTATCAATGCCTGGTAGTCAACATGTACTCGTTCAGGGTTAATGCTGGCGGCACGTTGCGGATCACGAGCACTTGAGGCAAAAAGTTGCATACCGGGCCCAGCATGAACGGAATCAGCTGTTGCACGTTGGGCGAGCATTCCTACTCCCAGGAATCCCCAGCGGACAGGTGCATCGTTGTGTGAAGGTGACTGAGTCTCAGACGTGTTAATAGACATAGGGAAAGGCTAGTTGCTATCTGCCGCGGAGTGCGGGATGTTCAGGCTGTCCGTTATTGGCCGCGGATTTCTCGGCGGCTTCCATGATGGCAACAACATCCCGAGAACCAACGGTCGTCACCTGCATTGGTTGTCCCGAATGCAAATGCGCTGCAAGTTCAGAGTGGAATTCAAATGGCGAGATGGAATCGAGGTCAATACGGGTTACCTCGCCTGAGGAAGAATGCAGGGTAACGAGGGCAGGGAGATCCGCTACTGCAGGTTCTGCTACGAGATTCCAATGAGCAACTATTGCGCCCGTGGTTCCGAGGACATAAAACTTAGGTTTCCGAGCCGCAGCCAAGTCAGAGTTAATGAAACTAGCTGTCACGCCGTCTGCAAACGTCACGATCACCTCGGCGTGATCGGCATTGGTCACGTGATCCCAATGTCTCTTGTGATTGTGGCCGACAACATGGTCCACCGGTTGTGGGAACAGATTGAGGATTTGATCAAGATAGTGCGAGCCCCAGTCGAAAATCGCCCCACCAGAGACATCGGACATGGAATGCCAGTAGTCGCAGGGACGTGAATATCCACCCACAAAGGATTCGTAATGAAAGGGCGTGCCAATGGCACCTTCGGAAATCAACCTTCGCATGGTGACAAAGTCAGCATCAAAGCGTCGATTTTGATACACAATGAGCGTGACATTCTTTTCTTGTGCGATCGCCATGAGGTCATCGCACTCTTCTGCGGTCAGGGCCATGGGCTTTTCAAGAACCACGTGGATTCCGCGATGCAGGGCTTCTTTTGCCCAGTGGTAATGACTATTGGGGGGCGTGGAAATCACAACGAGATCGATCAATCCGGAATCGAGAAGCTCGGTGGCATCTTCGAATGCTGCGCTGTCAGGTGCCAGTTCAAGAGCGGCGGATATTCGCTCGGGGTTGGTGTCGCATACGGCGGTGAGGGTTAAGCCATCGGTTGCCTGGACTGCTTGATTGTGTTCATGCCCAATGGCGCCGTAGGCCAGGAGGCCAACTCGAATTGGTTGTGTGGTGGATCCCATGACAGGGCAAACTACTCCACGTGAGCCAACCTTGCTCACCGAGAATGCCCAGAGCACTAGTGATTGGTTCCGAAGATTGAGTAATCGGAGTCTTTCTCCACTACATTGCTCAGGTTGACGTTGTTGTCACAGGAGTAGGGTTCACGAAAATATAAAGGAGCGTAAATAAGGTGTCGGAAAAATCACTTGCTGGTCGCAATGCATTAGTCACGGGTGCCTCCCGAGGCATTGGTCGCAGTATTGCAATGTCCCTATCTGATCACGGTGCCCATGTGATTCTGGTCGCTCGCAACGAAGAATTGTTGAATCAGGTGAAATCGGAAATCGAATCCCAGGGTGGTACAGCCCAAGT
>CAZVLV010000130.1:0-4951 GCA_964628015.1 uncultured Aquiluna sp.
ACTCCGGCCCCGACTACGTCACCATCGATTAGACGAAGAGAGCGAAAGAGAACCCAGATGACTTTCGATTACGCACCAGCACCCGAGTCCACCTCGATCGTGAACATAAAGAGCAGCTATGACCTGTTCATTAACGGCGTGTTCACCTCAGGGCATGGCACCGCATTCAAGACAATCAACCCCGCCACCGAAGAAGTTCTCGCTGAAATTGCCGAGGCCGATCAGGCCGATGTCAATGCTGCCGTTGCTGCTGCCCGCAAGGCGTATGACAAAACCTGGTCACGAATGTCCGGTGCCGATCGCGGCAAGTACCTGTTCCGCATTGCACGGATCATGCAGGAACGGGCACGTGAGTTTGCTGTGCTGGAGAGTATGGACAACGGCAAACCAATTAAAGAGTCACGCGATGTTGATGTTCCCCTTGCTGCTGCGCACTTTTTCTATCACGCGGGTTGGGCAGACAAACTCGAGTTCGCTGGGTACGGCAATAACCCGCAAGCACTGGGTGTTGCCGCGCAAATCATTCCGTGGAATTTCCCGCTGCTCATGCTTGCGTGGAAGATCGCACCAGCTCTCGCTGCGGGCAACACCGTGGTGCTCAAGCCGGCGGAAACAACACCGCTCACCGCTCTGCTATTCGCCGAAGTGTGTCAGCAGGCTGACCTTCCCCCCGGTGTGGTCAACATCATTACCGGCGCTGGTGAAACCGGGCGCATGCTTGTCGAGCACCCTAATGTCAACAAGGTTGCATTCACCGGAAGCACCGCCGTGGGACAAGCCATTCAGCGACAGGTTGCTGGGACCGATAAACGCTTAACACTCGAGTTGGGCGGCAAGGCCGCAAATATTCTTTTCGATGACGCCCCGATTGATCAAGCGATCGAAGGAATTGTCAACGGCATTTACTTCAACCAGGGTCATGTGTGTTGTGCAGGCAGCAGGCTTCTGGTGCAGGAAAGTATTGCCGAGCACGTGATTGACTCACTCAAGCGCCGATTGCAAACTCTGCGCCTTGGCGACCCACTCGATAAAAACACTGACATTGGTGCGATTAATTCCCGCGAGCAACTCAACCGGATCATTGATCTGACAAAGAGTGGTGAGGACGAAGGTGCCGAACGCTGGAGCCCGGACTGCGCGATCCCCGAGAAAGGTTTTTGGTTCGCCCCCACCGTGTTCACCAATGTCACCCAGGCGCACCGAATTGCCCGCGAGGAGATTTTTGGTCCGGTGCTCAGCGTGCTCACTTTCCGCACGCCAGAAGAAGCAGTGGAGAAAGCCAATAACACTCCGTACGGTCTGAGTGCGGGAATCTGGACGGAGAAGGGAAGTCGCATTCTTTGGATGGCGAACAAGATGCGCGCCGGTGTTGTCTGGGCCAACACCTTCAATCGATTCGATCCCACCAGTCCTTTCGGTGGTTACAAGGAGTCTGGCTTTGGCCGTGAGGGCGGAGTCCAAGGATTAGGTGCCTACCTACGCGTGGAGGATCCATCATGATGAACAGCAATGACAGAGTCGAGATCCGCAAAACCCACAAGCTCTTCATTGGTGGCGCCTTCCCCCGCAGCGAATCCGGCCGCACCTACGAAGCCACCAACTCACATGGCGAGTTCCTCGCCAATATCGCTATGGCCAGTCGCAAGGATGCCCGCGACGCTGTCATTGCCGCCCGCAGTGCATTCACGGCGTGGTCAAAGGCCACCGCCTATAACCGCGGCCAGGTGCTCTACCGCATTGCTGAGGTCATGGAGGGTCGCAGGGATCAATTTATTCATGACATTCAAGACTCTGAAGGGCTGAGCACAAAGAAAGCAACCACTCAGGTCAATGCAGCTATTGACCGCATGGTCTGGTACGCCGGCTGGGCGGACAAGTACTCACAGGTAATTGGTAACACCAACCCGGTGGCGGGTTCCTTCTTCAACTTCAGCGTTCCTGAACCCACCGGTGTTGTTGCTGCCGTTGCGCCCGACTCCCCCAGCCTGCTCGGCCTGATCAGTGTGATCGCCCCTATTGTCATGACCGGTAACTCCGTGATCGTGATCGCCAGTTACACCCATCCCATTCCCGCGATCACATTGAGTGAGTGCCTAGCAACAAGCGATGTCATTGGCGGCAACATCAACATTCTCACCGGCGACCCGGCTGAGATCATGCCGCACCTAGCAACACATGCAGATGTCAACGCCCTTGACCTGACCGGCATTACCAATCATGAACTGCTCACCCAGTTGGAATCGGATGCAGCGGGAACAGTGAAGCGCGTGCGCACCGCACCTGCGAACCCAGATTTCTACGCAACCCCAACGCTTTCCCGCATCCGTGCGTTTACGGAAATAAAGACCGTGTGGCACCCCATGGGTGTCTAGGGAAGCCCGATCCCCAAAGTCTTCGCTGCAGCGAGCATACGTTGATCAAAAGTCCCAAGGGTCAAATTTTCTTCTAAGGCACCGTCAAGTACGTAGCAGTCGGGCAGCGAGCACCTCGTTTGTTGCCTTAGTGCTGCAATTCGCTGCGCGCCGCCTATCCCCCTCGAATCAAGAACCTGAATCTTTATTCGTTCGATTTCACGAATTATGAGATCCACTGAATCCGCGCTTGTCGCCCCAACCAGACATTCCGCAAGTGAGACTTCGTGGAGAAATAAACCCCGATCCCAAACTGGCGCCCCTGCGAGATCTATCGAGTCGGCGTGGTGCGCGTCTCGGGGATTAAGCAAAGCGATAAACGCACTCGCATCAAGTACTAATCCCCATCCCACGCGGCCCGCACTTCTTTCAGAGTCAGTCCAGCAAAAGTGTCACCCAATTCGCGCTGCAATTCGGCAATGGCTTGCTGCCTTTCCAGACTCTGGGCAAAGCGCCGCTCAATGGCAGATTCCGCACCAAGGGCCGCCAAGCGACAGACTTGGGAAGACTTTGACTCCCCAGGCCACAGCTCCTCCGCAATAGCGAGAGCTTCAGTCAATTCCGCAGTCTCCGTGACTTGAATGCGAGGCTTTACCGTGGGCATGGCGCGAGTGTACCACCACAAGAACTTGGTGGTACACCTAATTTTCGGAATCCCCTGCAATAAGCGAAGGTGGAGTAACGACAACTAACCCCGGTATGTCCAATCGAGCAAACCCGCTATCACGAGTGAGTAGTCGATCCGCGTGCGCCGCAGCATGCACGGCAATGAGGTAATCGGCAAGAATTCGTCCGCCGGTGTTCTTTCTGGAGCGCACTTCCCCGGCTTGGGCTGCGGCAGGCATACCAATATCCCGGTAATTGATTTTTAGTAGCTCCAGAATGAGTAACGAGTCCGCCGCTGAACTACAACCGGTAGCAAATTCGGCAACAACTTCTGGACAAACAATCAGGACACCTTCTTGTGCGCAAGTTTCCAATGCAGCTTTAGCGCTTGGACCGAATGTGGGATCAGCACTGACAATGTCAATCAAAATATTGGAATCAATCGCGGTTGTCGTCATGAAGGATCAATCCCGTCACTCATCCCACGCACGAACCGGGCGCAATTCGCGCATGACCTCGTCTGTCGTACGACCTCCAAGATCGACAACACCGTAGACACGGTTCCAATCAATGCCAGACGCGGACTTTTTTCTCTTTCGAAGAACGCATTCCTGTCCTCGAACTTCAAACTCCAGCGCATCCCCCTGTTCAATGCCTAATGCATCCCGCACCTTCTTGGGAATAGTGATCTGTCCTTTACTGGACACGGTTCCGGCCACCTCCGTAGAGTAAAGAATATTCCGTGAAAAGTAAAGAATTTTACCGAGTGGGACCACTGTCCCATGCCCACATCAACCCATGGCCTACTCACCTTGCGACTGTGGACGTCCTGTCAGCACGATCACCACATGTGGATGGGACCACCGTGAATAGGATGCCGGTATGACAAAGTCGCGAGTCTTCGCGATCTCAGCTGCCATCTCGTGGTTTGCGATTGGCCTGGGCTTTATCCTCAATGTTTTCGACATCTATCCCGAAACGAGCGTGGAACCCTTCGCCTATGGCAATAATCCCGAGGGCCTGTCCGGCGTTGTTGGTCGCACCATTGATTTCTTCAGCTACTTCACCTACCTGAGCAACATCATTGTCGCGATTGTGCTCACCATGCTGGCCCACAATGTGAACAGGCGCGGTGCAGTTTTCGCCACCCTGCGCATGGATTCCCTGGTCATGATTTCGGTGACCGGGCTGGTGTATTACATCCTCTTGGCCGCTGATGCCAACCCGCAAGGCCTCCAGATTGTGAGCAACGCGCTCATCCACTACATCATCCCGATCCTGACGGTCGTGGTCTGGCTGCTGATTGGTCCCCGAGGATTGTTCCGACTGTGGACGGTGTTTGCCGCCTTAATCATTCCCATTGTGTGGGCCCTCTACGCCATGATTCGCGGTGCTGTCATTGACGCCTACCCCTACGGTTTTCTCAACGCGCAAGAACTCGGACTTGGTACGGCCCTGACCAATATCGGTGGTGTGGCGATCTTGGGGATTGTGCTGGGATTGATCTACTGGATGATTGATCGAGTACTGAGCAGAAAACTCACTCAGTGACTGATTCGCTCCGCTAACTCAGCACGAATCTCAGCGTATCCCGGCTTGATCTGATGATTAATGATCTCCAGGCGTTCATCAAAACTGATGAACGCACTCTTCATGGCGTTAATTGTCAGCCACTCCAAATCCTTCAGTCCCCAACCGAATGCTTCGCTGAGCAATTCCATTTCGTGAGACATGGATGTTCCCGACATTAATCGGTTATCAGTGTTCACCGTCACTCGGAAACCTAACTTGCGCAGCAATCCAATGGGGTGCGTGGCAATTGACTTAGAGGCACCTGTTTGCACATTGGACGATGGACATAACTCAAGTGGAATCCGGCGATCGCGAACATAGGCTGCTAAGCCGCCCAGGGTTGCATTACCGGATGAATCCAC
>CAZVLV010000131.1:0-4932 GCA_964628015.1 uncultured Aquiluna sp.
CCACCGAAGGAGACTTCATCGCAGCCGATGTTGTTGTTCTCAATCCCGATCTTCCAGTGGCATACACAGAGCTACTAGGAACAGAACCATGGTCGGTCAAGCGCCTCAACTACTCACCCTCTTGTTTTCTACTGCTCGCAGGATCAACGCAGAAGTACACCAAGATTGCTCATCACAATATTCACTTTGGAAAGTCATGGAAGAACGTCTTCACCGAATTAATTGATAAAAAACAACTCATGACTGATCCCAGTATTTTGGTCACTAACCCTAGTTACTCGGATCCAAGCCTTGCACCTGAAGGCAAAGAGCTCTACTACATTCTCTTTCCCACGCCTAATCTTGATGCCCCCATCGACTGGAAAGAAATTGGACCCAAATACCGCGATGAATGCATCCGAGTTTTGGAGGAACGTGGTTATGTGGGTCTCGGAGACTCCATTGAGGTAGAAAATGTGACAACACCACTTGACTGGGCTGATCGAGGAATGGAACGCGGTGCTCCTTTTGCTGCAGCACATTCATTTGGTCAAACGGGACCATTTCGACCAGGAAATATGTGGGGTGAGAACGTGGTGTTCACCGGCTCGGGTACCCAGCCAGGTGTGGGAGTTCCCATGGTTTTGATTTCTGGTCGCTTGGCTGCAGAACGCATTACTGGCAAGGACCACAACTACAGGTCGAGGGCCACACGTTGACAGCCAGCAACTTGCACCACAGCATAGCCACCCCGCAGGTTGGCAGAATGCACCTCAAGGAATACGAACAAGCAGGAATCACAGATCCGCAGCTCATTGCTTCCTACGAAGTCTGCCGGGAGCTCAATGCGAAGCATGGCAAGACGTACTACTTGGCCACATTACTTCTCCCACCAGGTAAACGCCCCTATGTTCATGCCTTGTACGGATTCGCTCGCTACGCAGATGAAATAGTCGATGACCTTGACTCCACACTTACCCATCAAGAAAAAGCCGAGATGCTGCGCATCTGGGGCGAGAATTTCATGCGCGATGTTCGCGCAGGAAGTTCAGACGACCCCGTATGCCAGGCAGTCGTTCATACCGTCCGCCGCTGGGATATTCCTTTGGAGTACTTCGAATCATTTCTCCATTCCATGACCATGGATCTCACCGTAACCGAGTACCAGACCTTTGAAGATCTCTACGAGTATGTGTACGGCTCTGCCGCCGTCATCGGGCTTCAAATGGTTCCCATTCTTGAGCCTGATAACCCCGAGGCATTCGAGCGAGCAAAAGATCTTGGCGTTGCTTTTCAACTCGCCAATTTCATTCGCGATGTCAATGAGGATTTAGATCGAGGTCGCGTATACCTACCCCTGGACGAATTGGCTCGTTTTGGCGTCAAGAGATCAGATTTAGAGAAGAGGGAACTCACCCCCTCCATAAAGGCTGCCCTAAGGCATCAAATTGATCGCGTTCGACGCCTCGACCGAGAATCAAAAGCTGGCATCGACATGCTTCACCCTTCTTCTCGAGATTGCATTGAGGCCGCTCGTGTCCTGTATTGCGGCATTGCCGACCGTGTCGAGGAAATTGATTTTGACGTATTTAATAAGCGCGCAAAAGTCCCCATCCGGACTCGGTTTTGGGTGGCATTTCCTGCATGGCTTCGTGCGCGAAAGGCACGAAGAATCTTTGGACCCGGTCGAGTCCAGGGTTTACACCCAGATTTCTAGTGAGCTGACTTCCGCCAGATCGGGGGACCTGACATTGGTGTGCGATCAATACCACGACGACCCCAGAAAACCCACAGAATTAATGACAAAAGCACCAGGGAGAAGCCAAAAAGCAAATCCTCAGCAGGGGCAAACGCAATTCTTCCGTCAACTAGGAATGGTGGGGCACTATCTACCGGGGAAGTGGAACCGACGATTGCATCTCCATCGTATTTAACTATTTGAAAGCCTGTGAACATGCCATTCGTGATGAACTGAAAGAACACAATAATGGCGTACGACACCCAAAAGATTTTCCGCGTCACTAATCGAGTGCGGAAAACAAATAAGTCGGCAATTACGACAATTACCACGGCCAGGATTCCGAGTTCTGTGTAAGTCACGGAGTCTTCTCCTCCACGTTTTTAGTTGCCGGTTGTTCATCGCCAACTCGCCATCCCTTGACGCTCCTCACGGCTTCGAGAGTAAGAACTGATGCCAAGGGGATAATCATGAAGAAGAGCAATTCATCGAGGGGAATTTCAAAAGGCAAATACACTCCAAGGATTCGAGTTTCGTCGAACCACCAATGCCCTTGGGAGATTGCATAGGCATCCCACACAAGAAATGGAAGTACCACCGGGAAGATAGTCAAAAAGAGGCGCCGTGGCCGAACGAGAACTCGAGTCCTCAGCACGACCTCGAGCCAGATTGAACCCAAGATGACAAAAACCAGAACTGCCACATAGCTGTACGAGCCAAATTCAATCTCCACATGGCGACTCTAAACTGTGTGATGTGAATAGTCGCGCGCAGCGCATTAATCCACCACACGTGGATCCTGCACGTGTTGATCCTGTACGTGTTGATCCTGCACGAATTAGTCCTGTACGAATAGGACTCCTTGGCGCCGAGAGCTCAGGGAAAACCACTCTGGCAATGGCCTTAGCGGGAGAAATGAATCGGCAGGGAATCACTGCGGTCTTTGTGCCCGAGTATCTGCGCACATGGTGTGCCGAATCGGGTCGACTCCCCACAATGAATGACCAAAGCGACATGTTATTGGGTCAAATTGCTGCGGAGGATGCGGCAGCCCGAGAGAATCCGGGTGCTGTTTTGGTGTGCGACCCTGCTGCGATCACCACGCACCTGTACTCACAACTCTATTTTGATCATGAGGCTCAGATCGATGTGACACTTCTTCAGAGATATCAGCAAATTCTATGGTGCGATATCGATATTGATTGGGAACCGGACCCACTCCGAGATGGGCCAGACATGAGAGAGCGCATGCATGACCTCATTACCGGATACCTTCCCGAGTGGGAAAGAATTTCGGGCGGAACTATCCCTCTCCTGTCGGGCGGAATCCACGAGCGCTTACAGCAGGCGTGGCAACCCAATCTCCCCATAATCTCCCCATAGACTCACAAGAATGAACTTCCCTGGTGGCAACGCGGGCAACAATGCCCCCCTTGTGGGCCAGTTGGTGGACAACAGGTATCAGGTCACCGGATTTCTGGCCCGCGGCGGCATGGCTACCGTCTACATTGCGACCGACACCAGACTCGACCGAGTGGTTGCCTTGAAGGTCATGCATCCGCACCTTGCGAGTGATCCTGGATTTGTAGCCAGGTTCCAGCGAGAGGCCAGAAGCGCCGCGCGCTTATCCCACCCACATGTTGTGGGTGTATTTGATCAGGGCGACTCTGACAGTCAGATCTATTTGGCCATGGAGTACATCCCTGGGCGAACACTGCGCGATGTCCTCGATGAATACGGTCCCCTCACCCTTGAACAGGCGCTTGTCTTACTTGATCCAGTCCTGGAAGCACTCAATGCAGCGCACGCTGCTGGATTTGTTCACCGGGATATCAAGCCCGAGAACGTTCTCATTTCTGATGACGGACGAGTCAAGGTTGCCGACTTTGGCCTGGCCCGAGCGGTCGCGAGCAGTGAATCCACCCAAACCGCTGGAATGATTATTGGAACAGTGACATACCTCTCCCCTGAACAGGTCGAAAGAGGCGATGCTGACGCACGTTCTGATATTTACTCGACAGGAATCTTGCTCTTCGAAATGATCACCGGAGCGGTTCCACATTCGGGCGAAAGCCCTCTATCAATTGCCTACCAACACGTCAATGCAGATGTCCCCGCGCCCACAACAGTTAATCCCGACCTCCCTCGCGAAGCAGATGCACTGGTCGTATCAGCGACAAAACGAGACCCACAACTTCGGTATCAGAATGCTCATGATTTCTTGGCTGATCTTCGCCGAATTCGCAATTCACTCCCCGCCCCTCGTCCATTCGTTGATATTCGCGATACCTTGGTCGTTTCCCGTGATTCCCTTGACCCCAATCCATCACTAGAGACCGGAAACAAAGAGACCGGTAACGATGAAAATCGACCCGCAAAAGATTTCATCCCTCGGCAATTTCCCGACCGACAGCCTCGAAAGAAAGGATGGGTTGTCGCTCTGGGAATCGCCATAGGCGTTGCAGTTGCCGGATTTGCGGGCTGGTGGCTCGCCGCTGGGCCTGGAACCTACATACCTGCACCCAATGTTGTGGGACAAACAATTGAACAAGCAGAACAAAATCTGGCGAATACTGAATTCACTCTCGCTGCAACTGAGCGTTCCTATAGCGAAACTATTCCCGAAGGTGTGATCATTTCCACCGACCCTGCTCCCGGCGACGGAATCAGTCCAAGTGGAACCATCAACGCAACTATCTCTCAGGGCCCGGAGCGTTACCTCGTTCCTGACGTCAAAGGCGCATCACCTGAAGCTGCATCAGCAGCGATACTTGCCGCCAATTTGGCCGTTGGCGGGAGGGTGGAAGCCTTCGATGACACTATTCCAAGCGGCATGGTGGCAAAAACTGAACCAAAGATTGGATCTGAACTTAAGCCAGGAACCACGGTCGATCTCATTATTTCCAAGGGGCCTAAACCCGTGGAAATCCCGCGTGTTGTCGGCGAAAAAATAAAGGTGGTCGAGAGCCAACTCACTGACCTGGGGCTTTCAATTCAGCGCAGCAACGTTTTTTCCGAAACAGTTCCCAAAAACACTGTTATATCCATCAAGCCTAAAGCTGGCACAACTGTGAATTCGGGGACAAGTGTTGATCTGGTCGTATCCAAGGGCCCACCACCCGTCACCGTGCCCAACTTAGTGGACATGCCTCGCAAAAAAGCCATTGCGCAGTTACAACGATTGGGCTTAAAGGCGAATGTTCAGGTCGGTGAAG
>CAZVLV010000132.1:0-4921 GCA_964628015.1 uncultured Aquiluna sp.
TCACCGCGCAACTGTTGATATATCTCTAAGAATGCAGATGGAGAAGGTCGTGATTTAGTGACTTTTTGCCACGACTCCAGTGACGCGATGAGTTCAGAAGATGACACCCCCGGGCGAATCTCCGAGTCAATAATGACGTCAATCGGAACAACTCTGATTCCCTGGTCTCGAGCAATCTCAGGCGGCAACCCGCAACTACTGTCCGCAACGAAAGCAATTCGGGTCATTACTGCGGCACAACATTGACGAGTTTCGGTGCCCGAACAATCACCGTGCGCACTCCTTTGCCTTCCAAAGCATTCTGTACTGATTCGGAGGCTAATGCCAACTTTTCGAGCTCTGCAGGGTCAATGTCCGGCGCGACTTCTAGTCGGTCTTTGACTTTGCCCGCCACTTGAACAACACAGGTGACAAAATCCTGAACCAGCAGTGTGGTATCAAGTACCGGCCACATTGCTCGGGCGACTGGTGGTTGGTGACCAAGCTTGCTCCACATGTCTTCAGATGTATAGGGAGCAACTACCGACAGCATGATTGCAACGGACTCAACAGCTTCACGGACCGCAGGGTCGGCCGGACCACAACCTGAATCAATAGCTTTGCGCGTGACATTGACCAATTCCATGATTCGTGCAACAACAACATTGAACCGCATGGACTCAATGCTTTGTTCCACATCTGCAATGGCTTTATGAGTTGCTTTACGAAGGTTGAGATCACCCCTGTTCGGATCAACTCCCGGAGGACTTGTGACATCGCCTGCCAACCTCCAGGCCCGTGCAAGGAATTTACGCGAACCTGATGGCGATACCTCCGCCCAGTCAATGTCATCTTCAGGCGGACCAGCAAAAACCATGGACAGTCGAATAGCATCAACGCCGTTCTCCCCAAGCTCATCAGAGAGTCGCACAAGATTCCCCCGCGACTTGCTCATGGCGCTGCCGTCCTTCAACACCATTCCTTGGTTCAACAATCTCGTGAACGGTTCGACGAAGTCCACTAGACCCATGTCATAAGCGACCTTGACCCAAAAACGGGAATACAAAAGGTGCAGAATCGCGTGGGTAACACCACCGACATATTGATCTGCGGGTAGCCATTCCTTGACCTTCTCTGGCGCAAAGGGCGCCTCAGAATTATTGGGGTCGGCGTAACGCAAGAAATACCACGATGAATCAACGAAGGTGTCCATAGTGTCGGTGTCCCGAAGTGCCGCGCCGCCACACTGAGGACAGGACACGTTGACCCAGTCGGTTGCCGTGGCCAACGGAGAAACCCCTTGCGGACTGAGGTCCATTCCTTCAGTACTGGGAAGTTCAACAGGGAGTTGATCCTCTGGCACGGGAACTTCACCACAGTCGGGGCAGTGAATGATGGGGATTGGAGTTCCCCAGTAGCGCTGACGAGATATTAGCCAATCCCGCAGGCGATAATTCGTGGCTGCCTCACCCGTGCCGCGCTCAGCCAGTATCTCAATCATGCGAGGTATTGCTTCAGTCTTTGTCAATCCGTCAAGCGGACCTGAGTTGATTAAGACACCGTTGTCTGTGGTGGCAACCCCCGTCTCCAACGGATTGGTATCGGATTCCACGACAACATTGACCGGGAGGTTGAATGCGCGAGCGAAATCGAGATCCCGTTGATCATGTGCAGGCACAGCCATGATCGCGCCTGTGCCGTAATCGGCAAGGACGTAGTCAGCTGCATACACAGGGATTTTCTCGCCGTTGACCGGATTGATTGCATAACGTTGAAGGAAGACACCTGTCTTTTCCCGACTGGTATCCAGTCGATCCATTTCAGATGACGCCTTTACTTTTTCCAAATACTTTTCGAATTCAGATTGCGCTTCGGTGCCCGCTGCCAACTCAGCAGCCAAGTCTGAATCCACCGCCACAACGAAGAAGGTCGCGCCAAAGAGGGTGTCGGGTCGTGTTGTGTACACCGTGACAGGTTCATCGCGCCCTTCAATGACAAACTCAACATGGGCTCCCTGTGAGCGCCCGATCCAGTTACGCTGCATTAACAGCACTTTCTCGGGCCATTTGCCTTCGAGCTCTTGCATGTCATCCAAAAGACGATCCGCATAATCCGTGATGCGCAGGTACCACTGGGCCAATTTTTTCTTGGTAACTACGGTGTCGCATCGCTCGCACTCACCAGCGACAACTTGTTCATTCGCGAGCACCGTTTGGCAATTCGGGCACCAGTTCACCGCACTAAATTTGCGGTAGGCCAATCCTCGCTTAAACATTTGCAGAAAGAACCACTGATTCCAGCGGTAATAACTGGGATCGCAGGTGTAAAGCACACGATCCCAGTCAAATGAACAGGCGTAATTGCGCATGGACGCTTTTTGTTGTGCAATGTTTTCGTATGTCCAGGTTCCTGGGTCAAGATTATTCTTAATCGCAGCATTTTCTGCCGGTAATCCAAAGGCATCCCAGCCAATGGGGTGCATGACATTGAAGCCTTTGAGAACCCAGTAGCGGGCAATGACATCGCCAATGGCATACGCCTCGGCATGTCCCATATGCAGGTCGCCTGATGGGTACGGGAACATGTCGATGACGTATTTCTTGGGGCGCTGATCCGAAGGATCTCCCGAGCGAAATGGTGCGAGTTCATCCCATACTGGAAGCCACCGCTCTTGAATTTCAGCGAAGTCGTATTGATCTGCTTCGCGCGGATCGGTGCTTACGTCCTTCTCAGCCACGGGCTTGTCATCCATCCTTGTGAGTTCGGTAATGCTCTAGTCATGTAGGAGGGATAAGACTATCGAGTCAGATTCTGCGCAAGAATATGTGCTAGTGAGGTGCCAACCCGCTCATGGGTGGACCACCCCCAATGCAATCCGTCTGGGTTGCTGCCACCCAGTGCACGCTCCTGAATGACCGTATCCTCAATATCGAGAACGTTGACTTCCATTCGATTTCCCCACTCCAACATGGCCTTTCTGGCCGCCGAATGGAACTTTTGAGAGGGATAGGCGTCGCCCTCGTAGGGAGACGGGGTCATGGCGACAATGGGAATGTTTCCTCGTATCGCCCGAATCGCCTGGACCATTCTGGTCATATATCGAGACGTAGCTTCGGGGGGCAGTTGACGAATAATTCCACCCGTCAACGCAATTGCTTTCGGAGAAAGTGCCCGATAAATACGCCGGACCTTTCGCCGAAGTGCGCCCGGTCGGATATACGGCATGGAATCTCGAAGGTAGGTGGGCACCACGGCGGGCAGTTGATCCATTCCCCCTACCCCAATCACTACTGCCCCCGACTGGGTTAGCCAGTCTGCGTACACCAGTGGATCCTTTGTTAAGGCCCACCATGCTTCGCGAGCTGTCCAACCTTCTCGGGCGGAGGTATGGACATTCACGGGAACATTCCAGACACGGGAAAGTTCCCGCGCCATGACCTGCGGGTACAAACGCGGTTCGAGCGGTGAAACAATTCCCTGTGGTCCCTGGAAACTCAGCGAGTCAGCCAGTAACAAAATATGAAACGGTTCACTCCCCCGACTCAGGTTGACCTCCACCACTCTCCTAGTGTGCCTCCATGTCGCGACGCGGTTTAATCCTGTTCCTCAGTTTGGGGTTCATCTGGGGTTTGCCGTATTTGCTGATCAAAGTTGCGGTCGTGGATCTCACTCCTGCCGTGATCATCTTCCTTCGAGTAGCAATCGCTGCCGCCGTTTTGATTCCCATTGCATGGAAGCAGGGATATTTATCCCAACTCAAGGGTCACTGGAAGTGGATCTTCGGCTTTGCCATCATTGAAATTGCGGGGCCATTTGGAGCACTCACTTTCGCTGAAATTCGATTGAGCAGCTCCATGACAGGTTTGCTCATTGCGGCGGTGCCCATTGTGAGTGCAATTTTCGCGTGGAAATTAGGACTCGATGACCGTCTCTCCGGCACGCGACTCATTGGTCTTGGGGTAGGAATCCTTGGCGTTGCAGCTTTGGTAGGACTAGATGTCACGGGCGGAGATCTCATCTCTGTGGGTGCATTGGCAATTACTGTCGTGGGATATGCGTTGGGACCGATAATCGTGGCTCGCAAACTTTCCACGGTTCCCGCCCTCGGGGCTATCGCCATGGCAATGTTGATCAACTCAGTTATTTATGCACCATTCGCCATTGCCACATGGCCGACTCAAAGCGTTCCCACCATCACGTGGACCGCTGTCCTTGTCTTGGGCCTTCTCTGCACCGCGATAGCTTTTATTCTCTTCTTTTCCCTCGTCGCTGAAGTGGGCGCCGCACGCACGACGGTGATCACGTATATCAACCCCGCTGTCGCCGTGGTTCTTGGAGTGATTGTGCTCAGCGAACCCATTACCTTGGGCCTGATTATTGGATTCCCACTCATTTTGCTTGGATCATTTCTTGCAACTCGAAAAGCACCGGCCTTTGAAGGCGAACCGATGGGCTAGCCTTATGGCTATGTCATCCACCTTGAAAGCAATGTCCGCACTTGTCATCGCGCTGTTCCTAGCTGCAGGGGCACTTATTGCACCCGCACATGCATCCAACAAGGACGTCACTCTGGTCGTCACAGAACTGCCCGCCCAGGTCCGCCTCGTTCCTGGTGAGTCAATCGCACTTTCGCTGTCCACCAATGCGACAACCGGCTACACCTGGGGAACCAAAATCACCGGCAACAAAAAGTCAGTGAAGGTGTTCCAAGGCGTGTATGCCGCTCCCGCTGAAACTGGAATGGTGGGAGTACCAGGGCGCACGGTCTGGCAAATCACCGCCAAAAAAGTTGGAAAAGCAGTTGTCACCGTGACTACAACAGCTCCCGGCGGTGGAACCAGTAATGTCGGGAAACTCACCGTGATTGTGATGGCTCCATAAATGAGGGCAGTCATTCGTTGTGTGGAGCTGAGGGGACTCGAACCCCTGACCCCCTGCATGC
>CAZVLV010000133.1:0-4915 GCA_964628015.1 uncultured Aquiluna sp.
CCGATCACCGACCCATGGGCGTTGCCTACATGATCACCCCCTGGAATTTCCCTGCCGCAATGATCACCCGCAAACTCGCGCCAGCACTTGCGGCTGGGTGTACCGCAGTGTTGAAGCCACCTGCTGAAACCCCACTGACCGCGCTGTGGATCGGTGACATCTTGCAGCAGGCAGGTGCCCCCGCAGGAGTCGTCAACATTGTCACAACCTCTCACTCAGGTCCGGTCTCTGAAGCGATCTTGGCGGATCCTCGGGTGGCCACCCTTTCTTTCACAGGTTCCACCTACGTGGGCAAGTTGCTCCTGAAGCAGACAGCGGAGCGGGTGCTGCCTTCATCCATGGAACTTGGCGGCAACGCACCATTTTTGGTTCTGGAAGGCGCCAATGTCGATGACGCAGTCGCGGGAGCCATGATTGCAAAGATGCGCAATGGTGGTGCAGCATGCACGGCCGCGAATCGCTTCTATGTTCATGAATCCATCAGCGTTGAGTTTGCTGACAAATTTGAAGCAGCCCTGCGCGGGCTCAAGATTGGTCCTGGAATCGACCAAGCCAATGATCTCGGCGCAATGGTCAGTGACAAAGAACGCGACAAGATTCTTGAACTCATTGACGCTGCCGCTGCCGAGGGAGCAGACATCACCGAAGCAGGTATCGCGCCAGGAACAGGCGCATTTGTTGCCCCGCATGTTGTCCGCGGTATTGAACACGGCTCCGTCCTTACACGCAATGAAGTATTTGGTCCCGTGGCACCGATTGTGACCGTGGCAAGTACCGATGAAGCTGTCCTGATGGCCAATGACACCGAATATGGCCTTATGAGCTATGTCTATGCCAAAGATGCTGGCGAAGGAATCAAGGTGGCCAGGCGCATTGAGTCTGGCATGGTGGCCATCAATCGCGGAATTGCATCAGACCCGGCAGCACCATTTGGTGGCATGAAGGAATCAGGGCTGGGACGTGAGGGCGGTTTCGCGGGAATTCACGAGTTCCTCGAGACACAGTATTTCTCCGTTGATGTCTGAGTTGTCAATACTGATAAGACGCAAGCACTATTGCTGAGCTGCATCAGTAAGTACCGAAAGTTCCCAGCGAGTTCTTTCGGGCTATACCCGCTTGAAGATCAGCGCGCGCTTAACTTCTTGAATGGCCTTGGTAACTTCAATTCCGCGGGGGCAAGCATCGGTACAGTTGAAGGTGGTGCGACACCGCCACACACCTTCCTTTTCGTTCAATACCTCGAGGCGAGCTTCTGCACCTGCATCACGGGAATCAAAAATAAATCGATGAGCGGCCACGATCGCTGCTGGACCGAAATACTGTTCATCGGTCCAAAACACCGGACAGGAAGTTGTGCAGCAAGCGCACAAAATGCACTTGGTGGTGTCGTCAAAACGGGCACGGTCTTCGGCTGACTGGATACGTTCCTTGGTCGGTTCATGGCCCTCAGGCATAAGGAACGGGAGCACCTGGCGATACGCGGAGAAGAAGGGCTCCATGTCCACCACGAGGTCCTTTTCTAACGGCAGTCCCTTAATTGCTTCGACGGTAATGGGCTTGGAGATATCCAGATCCTTGACCAGAGTCTTGCAGGCAAGGCGATTGCGGCCGTTAATCCGCATGGCATCGGAGCCACAAATTCCATGGCCACAAGACCGGCGAAATGTTAGGGAGCCATCGAGTTCACCTTTGATTTTTTCCAATGCGGTGAGAACGCGATCGGTGGGATACAAAGCAACGGTGTAGTCCTCCCAGTGCGGCTCAGCGTCGTAGTCGGGACGGAACCGGCGAATCCGGAACGTGACATCGGTCGCCACGGGGACGGGTGTCTCCGTTACTTCCACCGTTGTGGTGGTCACAACTGCGCTGCTCATGGGTGCCGTGCTCATGGGTGCCGTGCTCATGTGTGCGGTGCTCGATTCTGTTCGCGCTCGGTTATCGGACTCGTGAATTGCTATTAATACTTGCGTTCCATTGGCTGGTAACGGGTCACCACAACTGGTTTGTAGTCAAGGGATACATACTCCTCGCCCTGGGCGTTGACTTTGCGACTGGCCATGGTGTGACGCATGTAGTTGACATCGTCGCGGTGCGGGTAATCCTCGCGTGCGTGACCGCCACGTGTTTCCTTGCGTTCCAGAGCGCTGACCACGAGTACTTCAGCCAAGTCCAAAAGGAAGCCCAACTCAATGGCCTCCAAAAGATCCGTGTTGTAACGGGTTCCCTTGTCTTGGATGGACACATTGCGGTATCGATCCCGAAGTGCCTGAACATCGTTGAGTGCCTGCTTCAGGGTTACCTCGGTGCGGTACACCTGTGCGTTCATATCCATGGTCTCCTGTAATGCCTTACGAAGGGGAGCCACTCGCTCGCCACCGGTGGAGGATCGCAGTTGTTCGACCAGGGTGATTGTCTGGGTTTGTGAGTTCTCGGGTAAATCAACGTGCTTCACCGAGTTGGCGTACTCCGCCGCGGCAATTCCCGCGCGGCGTCCGAACACATTGATATCCAGAAGTGAGTTTGTGCCCAGGCGATTGGCGCCGTGCACGGACACACATGCACATTCACCGGCGGCATAGAGTCCAGGGACAACATGCTCGTTATCGCGCAGGACGCGTGTTTCGACGTCGGTGGGGATCCCTCCCATGGCGTAATGGGCGGTGGGGAACACCGGAACAAGCTCGGTGACCGGGTCCACGCCCAAGTATGTGCGAGCAAATTCCGTGATGTCGGGAAGTTTCGCCTCGATTTGTTCCTTGGGCAGATGGGTGAGGTCGAGGTACACGTAATCCTTGTGTGGACCCGCACCACGACCCTCGCGTACTTCTTGCACCATTGCACGAGCCACCATGTCGCGGGGTGCCAGGTCTTTGATGGTGGGTGCATAACGTTCCATGAATCGCTCACCGGAGGCATTGCGAAGAATCCCACCTTCGCCGCGGGCACCTTCGGTCAACAAAACACCGAGCCCAGCAAGGCCCGTTGGGTGGAATTGGTAGAACTCCATGTCTTCGAGGGGCAGTCCCTTGCGCCAAATAATGCCCATGCCATCGCCGGTCAACGTGTGTGCATTGGACGTAGTCTTGAACACCTTTCCGAAACCACCCGTGGCGAAAATGACGGATTTTGCTTGGAAGATATGGATCTCGCCCGTGGCGAGTTCATACGCGACAACACCTGCAGCGACCGGCTCGCCTGATTCTTCATTGAGCAAAACATCGAGAACATAAAACTCGTTGTAGAACTCGACGCCTTCCTTAATGCAGTTTTGATACAGGGTCTGCAAGATCATGTGACCGGTGCGGTCCGCGGCATAACAGGCGCGGCGAACTGCTGCTTCACCATGGTTACGGGTGTGGCCACCAAAACGACGCTGGTCAATTCTGCCCTCGGGCGTGCGATTAAAGGGGAGACCCATTTTTTCGAGATCCAGTACCGCGTCAATTGCTTCCTTGCACATGACTTCTGCAGCATCTTGGTCAACGAGGTAGTCGCCACCTTTGACGGTGTCGAAGGTGTGCCACTCCCAGTTATCTTCTTCCACATTTGCCAACGCAGCACACATGCCACCTTGGGCGGCGCCCGTGTGGGAGCGGGTGGGATAGAGCTTGGTGAGAACAGCGGTGCGCGCACGGGTCCCGGATTCCAGGGCTGCCCGCATGCCGGCACCGCCGGCGCCAACAATCACAACATCGTAAACATGTGTTTGCATGTGATTCTCCCTAGTTAACCAAGGTTTGGATCGAAGGTGAAAATAACGAGTGTTCCCAACGCGATAATGAAAGCAGTAGAAACGTAAAGCAGCATCTTGAGCCAGAATCGGGTCTGGTTTCGCTCTGCATAGTCATTAATGATGGTGCGCATTCCGTTGCCACCGTGCAGCATGGCTAGCCACAGCATGGACAGATCCCACACCTGCCAAAACGGACTCGCCCAGCGACCGGCAACAAATGCGAAGTTGATTCGCTGCACCCCGCCGTCGAGGATATTCATGATGAACAGGTGGCCAAGAACCAGGAAGACCAGAACAATGCCCGAAATGCGCATGAACAACCAGCCGTAGAGTTCAAAGTTGCTGCGTTGTTTGGTTCGTGATCCGCTGCGCGGTGCTGCCAATGGAGATGTGCTCATGGGGTGCTCCCGAACAGTGCCTCAATGGTGTGGATCATCATGAAATAGGTGCCGGGGATCATGACCACGAGCCAGACCGCTGCAACTACCCAAGTCATTTGACGCTGAACGCGTGGTCCGCGCTTCCAGAAGTCGATCAGGATAATTCGAATACCGTTGAGTGCGTGGTAGAGCACGGCACCCACCAAGCCAACCTCCAGGACGTTCACAATGGGGGTTTTGTAGGTGGCGATGATCATGTCGTATGCCTCGGGTGAGACGCGCACGAGTGCGGTGTCCAAGACATGGACAAAGAGGAAGAAGAACACCGAGACGCCGGTGATGCGTTGCAGCACCCACGTCCACATGCCTTCCCCGCCCCGATACAGGGTGCCAATGGGTAGCGCCCTGAGCGATACCGGCGATTTACTGGCCACGATCACATCCCATTCCGAAAACACCTTTACGACTGGAAATTACTACGTGCTCAGGGTAGTCCCATGAGGAAAAACTGGCACAGCGGATCACGCACATATATATGTGACTTTCATGACCCGGTGAAATCGCCCTGACGTGGTCGAAATGACCTATCTCACGGATATTGGGGAATCGAGCTCGGGGTTTGCCCCCTAGGCTGACCCCGTGAGTTCTATGAGTGAATCCGGCTTCGAGATCACACCGATTTATGACCAATCGGATCTTGCTGATTTCGACGTCGCGATGCAACTGGGTGAGCCGGGGGAGTATCCGTACACACGTGGCGTCTATTCCTCCATGTACACCGGTCGGCCATGGACCATGCGCC
>CAZVLV010000134.1:0-4887 GCA_964628015.1 uncultured Aquiluna sp.
CCCTCTCACTGTAGATGTAGAAGAACGCATGTATTCGGTAGGAAGAATTCCTGGATCTTTCTTTAGAAGAGAAGGTCGCCCAACGGAAGATGCAATCTTGACGTGCCGCCTCATTGATCGACCATTGAGACCCACGTTCACAAAGGGTCTTCGCAATGAAGTGCAGGTCGTGGTGACAGTTATGTCGCTCAATCCAAAAGATCTGTATGACGTTCTTGCTATCAACGCGGCGTCAGCATCCACTCAGCTCAGTGGCTTGCCATTTAGCGGACCCATCGGAGGTGTGCGGGTTGCGCTCATTCGAGGACAGTGGGTTGCGTTTCCCACGCACGAACAGCTGGATGAAGCAGTCTTTGACATGGTAGTTGCCGGCCGCATCGCAGGTGACGATGTCGCAATAATGATGGTGGAAGCAGAAGCCACTGAGCGCACCATTGAGTTAATTGCGGGTGGTGCAACCGCCCCCACTGAAGAAGTAGTTGCGGAAGGACTTGAGGCCGCCAAGAAGTTCATTAAGGCACTTTGTGTCGCTCAATCGGATCTTGCTGCAGCTGCTGCGAAACCAGTCGCTGATTTCCCAGTCTTTCTCGACTATCAGGATGATGTCTACGCTGCAGTGGAGAAGGCGGCTGGCAGTTCCGTTGCAGAGGCCCTGACAATCGTTTCCAAAGCGTAGCGTGAGGATCGCCTCGATCAAATCAAAGCCGATGTTTTGGCATCGCTCGGTCCTGATTTTGAAGGCCGAGATAAGGAGCTGAGTGCGGCTTTGCGTTCGGTCACCAAGAACGCTGTTCGTCAGCGCGTATTGACAGACGGAACCCGTATCGATGGACGAGGATTAGCCGATATTCGTCCTTTGTTCGCCGAAGTGGAAGTTATCCCTCGGGTCCATGGCTCAGCATTGTTCGAACGCGGGGAGACCCAAATCTTGGGAATTACCACACTGAATATGCTTCGCATGGAACAGCAGTTGGATACTTTGAATCCAGATAATCGCAAGCGTTACATGCATAACTACAATTTCCCTCCTTACAGCACTGGTGAGACAGGTCGTGTCGGTTCACCAAAGCGTCGCGAAATTGGCCATGGTGCGCTAGCGGAACGAGCTCTCGTTCCAGTTCTGCCGACACGCGAAGAGTTTCCTTATGCGATTCGACAAGTTTCCGAGGCTTTGGGCTCTAATGGCTCAACGTCGATGGGATCCGTGTGTGCATCCACCATGTCTTTGCTTAATGCAGGTGTTCCACTGAAGGCACCTGTTGCGGGTATCGCCATGGGCTTGATTTCCGGCGAAGTTGACGGCAAAGAAAAGTTCGTTGCGCTTACGGACATTTTGGGTGCCGAAGATGCATTTGGCGATATGGACTTCAAGGTTGCGGGTACACGTGATTTCGTGACTGCCCTTCAACTGGATACTAAGCTTGACGGAATCCCCGCTGCAGTACTGGCGGGAGCGCTCACGCAAGCGCGAGATGCACGCATGACGATCCTTGACGTTATGACTGAAGCGATTGACTCACCCGATGAAATGGCCACGACGGCTCCACGTGTCATATCCGTCAAAGTCCCAGTGGACAAGATCGGTGAGGTTATCGGTCCCAAGGGCAAGATCATCAATCAGATTCAAGAGGAAACTGGTGCCGATATCACCATCGAAGATGATGGAACTATTTATATTGGTGCCACCGATGGCCCCTCGGCTGAAGCTGCGCGGAACGCGATTAATCAAATCGCCAATCCGACAATGCCCGAAGTCGGTGAGCGCTACTTGGGTACGGTTGTGAAGACGACAACTTTTGGTGCGTTCATCTCTCTTGTACCAGGTCGCGATGGCCTGCTTCACATCTCTGAGGTCAAGAAGCTTGCAGGTAAAGGACGAATTGAGAATGTCGAGGAAGTCCTTAAAGTGGGAGACAAGCTCCAGGTTGAAATCAAAGAGATTGATCAACGAGGCAAGCTTTCGTTGATAGCAGTTCCCGCTGAAGACGCGGCTCAATAGCACTAATGGGTTCTCATTCGATCGTGCTGGAAGGGGCGGATGGCTCGCTTGTGCGCCGCACCGTCCTTTCCAGTGGGATTCGTCTGATCACTGAATACGTTCCGGGTGTTCTTTCTGCCAGCATTGGAATTTGGGTAGATGCTGGTTCGCGAAATGAGCAAGGCGCGCACATGGGCGCCGCCCATTACCTCGAGCATTTGCTTTTCAAGGGCACTTCCAGAAGAACGGCTTTGGAAATTTCTTCGGAGATTGAGGCGGTTGGCGGTGATATCAATGCGTTCACTAGCAAAGAACATACGTGTTACTACGCAAGAGTGTTATCCCAAGACCTGCCCTTGGCCATTGATGTCTTGTGCGATGTCGTCACGGATGCTCTCTTAAGGACCGAAGATATAGAGGCTGAGCGAGGTGTAATCCTCGAAGAGATCGCCATGGTTGATGACGATCCATCCGACCTTGTCCATGACCAGTTCGCTGGTGTGCTTTTTGGAGATTCCCCACTTGGCAGACCAATTCTTGGAACTGAGGAAACTATCCAAGGGATTTCCAGAGAATCAATAGTTGATTTTTATCGAAGTCATTACCAACCGGATTCCCTCGTGATCGCGATCGCGGGGAATGTTGATCATGACCAGGCAGTGGCACTGGCTGAGGCGTCTTTGCTGCGAGCCGCGAATGGTAACTTCGCTTCACGAGTTGAGCGTCCATCGCAGTGTGAATCGGCGGATTGGAACTCGCAGAAGATCTCACGTCTGGACTCACGACCAACTGAGCAAGCGCATGTGGTCATCGGAACGCATGGTTTAGTCCGCGGGGACTCGCGAAGATTTACCGCGGCGGTTCTGAGCACTGTTCTGGGTGGAGGAATGAGCAGTCGGCTCTTTCAATCAATTCGTGAGCAGCGTGGTCTTGCTTATTCTGTGTACAGTTACAGTCAAAGCTTTCGCGACACGGGGTTATTTGGAATATACGCGGGTTGCCTACCTTCGAAGCTAGATACCGTTTTGGATGTGTGTCACCAGGAATTGTCAGATTTTGTTTCCTCGGGAATCTCGCTGAATGAGTTAGATCGTGCCAAGGGCCAAGTCAAGGGTGGCACCGTACTTGGCCAAGAGGACACTGGTGCACGCATGACACGGTTAGGGAAAAGTGAGATTCACGGTGAGCCTTTGCTATCAATTCCTGAGGTACTCGACCACGTGACTGCTGTCACGGAGGGCGACGTCAACGAGCTTGCCCAACAGCTCTTGGGAGGATCGCTAGCCATGTCGGTCATCGGTCCTTATGAAACCTTGCCTCTATCTCGATAGGCTCCATCCCGGGTGCAGTAAGGCCTGGGACAAGAGTGTCAGGAGTCGACGAAAGGCGTAGTGCGGTGTCGCAGCAGATCCGAGTTGGAGTTCTAGGTGCCAACGGGCGCATGGGTGTCGCAGTATGTGAAGCTGTTCAACAAGATCCAAGCATGGAGCTTGTGGCGGTCATCGATATCGGTGATTCACTAGAACTTCTGGTTGAGAATCGGTGTCACGTTGTCGTGGACTTCACGCATCCAGACGTTGTCATGGAAAATATTGCATTCTGTGTGAAAAACGGGCTCGCGGTTGTCGTGGGAACGTCTGGCATTACTCCTGAGCGAATTACACAGATTGAGCTGTGGGCATCTCAACGGCCACAATCGAGTGTTCTGGTTGTGCCCAACTTCAGTATTGGGGCAGTTCTCATGATCCATTTTGCCGCCCAAGCGTCCCGCTATTTTGAATCAGTGGAGATCATTGAGATGCATCACCCTCACAAAGTGGATGCGCCATCGGGAACCGCAAGGTTTACAGCTGAGAAAATTGCCGAGGCGCGCAAGTCAATGCAGATTCCCCCCGATGCCACAGTGGTAGATCCGCTACACGCACGTGGCGCCAAAGTTGACAATATAACCATTCATTCGGTGCGTTTGGCAGGTTTGATCGCTCATCAGGAAGTACTACTTGGTGGCCTGGGTGAAACTTTGACTATTCGCCATGACTCACTTACTCGTGAGTCGTTCATGCCGGGCGTGCTGCTTGCGATCAAAGAAGTACTTCATCATGAAGGTGTAACCGTCGGACTTGATTCCCTGCTTTTTGCGGATTAGTTATGAAAAATCCCAAGCACTGGGTGGTGCTGCTTTCCGCTGCGTGTATTGCTTATGCAGGATTTGCGCTGTGGCGAGCCTGGATTGTTCTACAAGAGGGATCTCTATTTGGAACTCTTTTTGCTGTAGCCATTGCAATCATCCCAGTATTGGGCGTACTACTCGTGATTCGGGAAATAAGGTTCGGCATGGTGATGCAGCAGATGGGTAGACAATTGGCTTTGGAGGGTGGGCTTCCACTTGATGACTTGCCACGTGAACCCTCTGGTCGAATCCAACGTGCGGCTGCGCAGGCTAGATTCGATGAAGTGTCCGCTTCTGCAGATCTCAATCAATGGCGAGATTGGTACCTGATCGGGATCGCCTATGAAGACGCTCGTGACAGAAAGAGAGCTAGAGCGGCCATGAGGACGGCGGAAAAACTATTCCGCTCGCCACCATCGATGCACTAGTGATTCTCTAATCTCGAGGCTCTCCCGACTTAGAATCCCATCAATGCTTCCCAGATAAACATGAGTATGTTCCGATTGGTTGTTGAATGTGTGCATGACGACTCGTGGGGTTCGCAGTCCCAATGGAATTCCTAGGACCGTCCACATGGTAGGTATCGTCTCGATTGATTCCACATGAGTCCACGGGATGACCACAGTTGATGCGATCCGAATGACCTTTACACCTTGATCATTCACATAAGTGCCCACTATCCATGCTCGAAAAACATACACTGATGCAGTTGCCAGAAAAGCTGCCAAGAGAATTGACT
>CAZVLV010000135.1:0-4830 GCA_964628015.1 uncultured Aquiluna sp.
AACCCCGGTGACTCTGGTGGGAGCTACCACCGAGCAGGTTGAGGCCGCCATGCGTGAACTTGTCCGAGTCGGAATTCATACTCCCAAGATGCATGCTGTGGGTGATCCAGCATTCTGGATGCCCGAAGGAGAGGCACCTGCAACATTGAGACGCGTTGACTTCGAGACCATGAAGTCTGAGTGGGAAGCCAATCCGAATGCCATGATCATTGATACGCGGCAGATCAAGGAATGGGAAGCAGGCCACGTTGATGGTGCCGTTTTCATTCCCTTCTATGAAATCATGGATCGCCTTGCGGATATTCCTCGTTCCGAGGACGTGTACGTGTACTGCGGTTCGGGATACCGGGCAGCGGCAGTTGCCTCCATGTTGGGCAATCTTGGCTACGACAGAGTCATTCATGTCGATGACAATTTCTCTAATGCTGGGGCTGCGGGTTTGAGCGTTGTTCCTGACGTCGCACCTCAGCGTGAGCCAGGTTGGACCTGGATCGCATCACGCGCTAGCGTCCGGGAATTCAATCCAGCCGCTTCAGGTGTGCTAGCAGGTTAATTGCAATAACGTAAGACCCCCGAGCGGAACCACGGGTATAGGTTGAAGTCCTATATGTTGGTCTCCCTCGGGGGTCTTTGTTTGACCGTGTCACTCGAAAAGCACTAGGACTCGTGGAGGAGGATGGCGTGGGTCGAGTCATCACATACTCCCCGAAAGTATTTATCCCCCTCACATCTTTATGTCGAGATCGTTGCGGTTATTGCACTTTTGCTAAGAGCCCGCATCGAGTTGAGAGTCCATTTCTGTCCATTGACCAAGTCCTGAATGTTGCCCGACAAGGGGCAGAGGCCGGATGTCACGAGGCACTTTTCACCATGGGTGAGTTTCCAGAGTCCCGCTACCCACAGGCGCGCACATGGCTCGAGTCACACGGCTATTCCGACACTATCGATTATTTGGTACACGCTGCTCAAGCTGTCATTGATGAAACGGGTCTACTTCCACATGCCAATGCGGGAGCGTTATCTCGTGAGGATCTTGCTCGATTACGTCCGGTATCCCCGAGTCAGGGAATGATGATTGAATCGCTTAATCCGGACTTAGCCGCTCACAGGGGCGCTCCCGATAAAACCCCCGAGCGGCGGCTAGCCACATTGAATTGGGCAGGAGAGCTTTCGATCCCGTTCACCACAGGTGTTTTGATCGGAATTGGTGAGACTCGAGCAGATCGAGTGATTGCGCTTGAGGCAATTGCGGATTCACATGAAAAATATGGGCATATCCAAGAAGTAATTGTTCAGAATTTCGTGCCAAAAGCAGATACCGAGATGCGCCACTGGCCCGCCTGTAGCACAGAAGAGTTAGTTGAGACTTTGCGCATTGCCCGCGAGATTCTTCCCACATCCATTCATTTACAGGCCCCGCCAAACTTGACATCGAACATGGCTGCCCTACTTGACTCGGGGATCGATGATTTTGGTGGTATCTCGCCGGTCACATCCGATTTTGTTAATCCAGAAATGCCGTGGCCATCTGTTGCATCTCTTCGATCGGCAACAGAGCTTGCAGGAGGTTCCCTGGTGCCTCGCTTAACCATTTATCCAGAGTATGTTCGAGACTCCGAACGGTGGATCGACCCGGCATTGCATTTTGCGGTCATGGATCGAAGCGATGCACAAGGTTTCGCTCGCGATGACCCAGGCGCGGTCTTTCCCGAAAAGTATGCCGATGCAGTGAACGTAGGGACGGGTGCTGAGGTCATTCAAGTGGGCAGAAGATCTACTGCTTGGTATTCAGGTGCGGATCCACGGCCCTCTGTTCTTGTCGGTGAGTCGATACAGGCCCTGCCGACTCCACCGATTGCGGAAATCTTGTCGGCGGTTCACGCCGGATTAGTCATTGACGAGCAGCAGATTGTTCAGTTGTTTAATGCAAGGGGTAACGATGTTCTCGCCATAGCTCAATTCGCAGACACGTTGCGTAAAGAAACTATTGGCGACACCGTCACATTTGTCCGTAATCGCAATATCAACTACACGAATGTGTGCACTTTTAAGTGCACATTCTGTGGATTCTCGAAAGGCCCACTTTCGCTCAACCTGCGGGGTAATCCATATCTGCTTTCTGAGCAAGAAATTATCAGTCGTGTTGTGGAAGCTCAGGGATTAGGGGCAACGGAAGTTTGCCTACAAGGTGGAATACATCCCAGTTTTGACGGCGAATATTACGTCGATATCGCAAAACTTGTGAGTGAAGCTGCTCCCGATATTCACATACATGGATTCACTGCCCTCGAAGTTCTTGAGGGGTCCCGACGATTAGGGGAGCCCCTTATCGATTACTTGCGTCGACTCAAGGACGCGGGACTAAAGTCATTGCCGGGGACTGCCGCGGAAATTCTTTCCGATGATATTCGGGCGCAAATTTGCCCTGACAAGATCAATACCGAAGAGTGGCTACTTGTCCACGAAACTGCGCACTCAATTGGTCTTCGCTCCAATGTCACCATAATGTTCGGCAGCGTCGAAAGACCTGAGCACTGGGCTAGGCATCTCGTTGTAACGAGAGAGCTCCAGCAGCGGACGGGCGGCTTCACCGAGTTTGTGCCATTGCCCTTCGTGCACATGGCTGCGCCAATTTATTTGAAGCGGAAGTCACGGCGCGGACCCACGTGGCGTGAGACCGTCTTGATGCACGCCATCGGTCGCATTGCGTATCACGGGTTTATTGACAACATTCAAGCCTCGTGGGTCAAATTGGGGCCGTCGGGTGCGCAACAGTTACTTCGTGCGGGTGTGAATGATCTGGGCGGAACACTCATGGACGAAAACATTTCGCGTGCCGCTGGCGCATCCCATGGACAAGGAATTTCAGATCAAGAGTTTGCTCAGGTTGTGGAGCCTTTGGGTCGGACCTTGGCACAACGCACGACCCTCTATCAGTCACCACAACTTGTGCACCCATGACGTCACGCGAACGCCCCTCGAGTTTCTTAGGCACTCCCGCCACGGCACCCGGTCCACTCGGCCCAGACATGCTTCGAGACTTCACGCTGATTCGCAAAAACCCACTGGCCTTCCTGGACAAAAGTTGGCGCACCTACGGCGATATCGTGCAATTCCCTATTCCCAAACCACCAACATATTTGATTAATTCCCCTGAAGGTGTTCGGCAGGTATTGGTGGGCAATGGGCGCAATTACGGGAAATCCACAATCCAATATCGAGCTTTGTCTCTCGTCACAGGTGAAGGCTTGCTCACCGCAGATACAGATGTGTGGCAACGAACAAGGCCACTGATTCAACCCGCCTTTCATCAAGCCTTGCTCACAGAATTAGTTCCCATCACGCAATCGGTCACGGCCGGACTGGTGAATCAATGGGAAGGAATTCCCGAGGGCGCCGTTATTGATGTTGACCAATTCATGTTGTCTGGTGCGCTCGAAGTCGTTGGACAGTTTCTCTTTGGGGCCAATCTTGCGAACAATTCCCACCTGATCACAGATGCCACTCTCGCAGCCCTAGAGGTCGTAATAGCGAGAGCTCGCGTACCGATTACTCCACCTCAATGGATGCCCACCCCAGCTAACCGGAAACTTCAACGCAGTGTGAATACCCTTGATCGTGCGGTACATCACATGCTGACCCAGCGCTCACGCCAAGCTCGCGATCACCAAACTCGCGAGAACCAATCTGAAACGCCACACATGATTGATCTATTGGCTTCTGCTACGGATGACACCGGCCGCAGGCTCTCGATACGGCAAATCCGCGATGAAATCGTCACCTTTATCGTGGCCGGCCATGAAACCGTTGCGAGTGCGCTCTCGTGGGCCTGGGCAATTCTTGCGGCGGACCAGAAATTACAGGATGAATTAGCCCATGAGGCCCACCATGCTCTTACGCAGGCCGGACTCGAGTTAGAGAATCTTCCACGCACCCGCTCTTTCTTCAATGAAATTCTGCGCATCTACCCGCCAGCATGGTTGATCACCCGTAAGGCGCTCGCTGCTGATTCCATTGACGGTCATGACATTCCTGCGGGTGCATTGATCATTATGAGTCCTGCTTTATTGCATCAGAATTCGAAAGTATGGGAAAACCCCGGTGAATTTATACCGGGACGTTTTCTCGATAAGTACCCTCGTGAGTCGTTTATTCCCTTTGGGGCCGGATTGCGTCAATGCATTGGAAAAGATTTTGCGTATGTAGAGGGGGTTCTGTTATTGGCTACCCTGCTCGAAAAATTCACGGCTCGGTATCCGGAAGGTGCTGGTATTCCCGAAGGAGAGCCGTTAGTCACGATTCGTCCGCGAGGGGGAGTGTCACTTGTTGTCAGCCTCCGTGGGTGATGTATCCCAGGAGCGCTTCTTTCTCTGTCTCTAACTCACCGAGACGGCTTTTCACAATGTCACCGATACTGACAATTCCAATCAGTGAGCCATCGTCATCTGTGACGGGGACATGCCGAAACCTTCGATCGGTCATGATCTGCATGAGTTCATCAACATGGGCATCGGGCGGTGCAACGAATACCTCGCTGGTCATGATGGTGGACACGGGAAGGGAGTAAGCATCTGGATATGTGGCAAAAGCTGACACGAGATCTCGCTCGGAGACTATTCCGGAAATCGAACTTCCGTCAGTAGACACCACGAGTGCTCCAATTTTGTGTCGGGTCAGTTCCAGAAGTAATTCACGCACTGTTGCAGTGGGTGAAATAGTGACAACGAATGATCCCTTGAGGGCCAATAACGCGGAGAGTTTCATGCTGACCTCCTAGTTCGTGCGCTGATGAGATTCAGTCTGAACCTATTTATGCCCCCGTGTCTAGGA
>CAZVLV010000136.1:0-297 GCA_964628015.1 uncultured Aquiluna sp.
ACGGGACCACGACATTTACCAATCCCCGTCCGGTCATGTTGGCCGGTGCGAATAACGAACGCCATCAGTTACCGCTGTGGGCACTGGCGGCAACACTGGCTGAAGCCAATATCCGAACCCTCATGATGGGCTCGGGTATGCCCGTCGACGCTTTAGGTGAAGCAGTGACGAAAACAGGCCCCGCCGCGGTGTTCATCTGGTCACAAATTGGGCCATCTGATCTTGCCGAATTAGATCGCCTTCCGGTGACCCGCCCCGCCGCACGCATTGTCGTGGGCGGACCTGGGTGGGTTGGAG
>CAZVLV010000136.1:307-4828 GCA_964628015.1 uncultured Aquiluna sp.
TCCCTCGCGGGTAGAACGAATCATGGATCTGGAGAGCGCATCTACAGTGATTCAACGGGCGGTCTGCTCGCTTTAGTGCCAGGCACTAACCTTGGGTTCACCCACGGTTCGGAGGTTCGATGTCAGACTCGGCGACAGGCGCAAATTCACCCTTCACCAGCAAGGTAGCTTTCCTTGGCCTGACATTTGACGACGTCCTTCTGCTCCCCGGTGAATCCAATGTTGTTCCCAGTGAAGTGAACACAACGGCACGCGTTACAAAAAACATTGACATCATGATGCCTCTGGCATCCAGTGCCATGGATACCGTGACAGAGAGCCGAATGGCTATTGCCATGGCCCGCCAAGGTGGGGTGGGGGTTTTGCACCGCAATCTTTCCATTGAAGCGCAAGCAACTCAGGTTGATCTCGTGAAAAGAAGTGAAGCGGGCATGGTCAATGACCCCATCACCTGCTCACCCGATGACACCCTCGCTGACGTAGATCGACTCTGCGGCCGCTACCGCATTAGCGGAGTTCCCGTCGTTGATTCAGATGGCACCCTCCTGGGGATAGTCACTAATCGCGATATGCGCTTTGAAGATAACCCGAATCGTCGGGTGGCTGAAGTTATGACGGCCATGCCACTGGTGACAGCGCCGGTAGGAGTTGAACCGGAAGAGGCACTTCGATTATTGGCTTCACGCAAAGTAGAAAAACTTCCACTGATTGATCCCAGCGGAAAGTTGCGCGGGTTGTTTACCGTAAAAGATTTTGTGAAGTCAGATAAGTACCCCCATGCATCCAAAGATAAATACGGGCGCTTAATTGTTGGTGCGGCAATTGGTGTCGGCGATGACTCCTATAAACGCGCCCAAGCTCTGATCACCGCTGGTGTGGATTTCTTGATCGTGGACACAGCTCATGGTCACTCCAAAGCAGTTCTCGACATGGTGGAGCGACTCAAGAAAGAAACGGACGTGGACATTGTGGGCGGAAACATCGCCACCCAAGAAGGTGCCCAAGCTTTGATCAATGCAGGTGCAGACGGCGTCAAAGTGGGAGTCGGCCCCGGCTCAATTTGCACCACCCGTGTGGTCGCAGGTGTTGGCGTCCCACAAATCACCGCCATTGAACAGGCGGCATCTGTGTGCCGCGCAGCGGGAGTGCCGGTCATCGCCGACGGCGGAATTCAGTACAGCGGCGACATCGCGAAGGCAATTGTCGCGGGTGCTGACACCGTCATGCTGGGTTCATTGCTGGCCGGCTGCGAAGAAGCGCCAGGCGATGTCGTCTTTGTCAATGGCAAGCAATTCAAGTCCTACCGCGGAATGGGGTCCCTGGGCGCCATGCAATCCCGAGGCGAAGCACGCTCCTACAGCAAGGACCGCTACTTCCAAGACGATGTACTTAGCGATGACAAACTCGTTCCCGAAGGCATTGAAGGAATGGTGGCCTATCGCGGCCCGCTGTCAGCCGTTGCGCACCAACTTGTAGGTGGACTGCGTGCCGCCATGGGGTACGCAGGTGCACCCACCATGGCAGAACTCCATGACCGCGGCCGACTTGTGCAAATTACTGCAGCGGGATTGCGGGAAAGTCACCCGCACGATGTCCAGATGACCCTTGAAGCACCCAACTATTCAGGACGGTAATTGTGGTTGACGTAGTAATTGGGGGATCCAAACAAGGTCGCCGTGGGTACTCATTTGATGAAGTAGCAATCGCACCACACCGCCGTACCCGTGATGCCTCTGAAGTATCCACCAGTTGGGCAATTGACGCCTACAAGTTTGACACTCCATTCATTGCGGCTCCCATGGATTCCGTTGTATCACCACAGAGCGCACAAGCAATCTCTCGCAATGGTGCATTAGCGGTTCTCAATATTGAAGGTCTATGGGCCCGCTATGAAGACCCCAGTGTGTTGCTCCGTGAAATAGCTCAAGCCGATCACAATCAAGCGACTCAACTCCTTCAAAAGTTATACGCCGAAAAACCTGTTGACCATGGGCTGATCAAGGAGCGAGTGGCTCAGCTCAAGGAATCCGGCATCACCGTGTCGGTGGCAGTGTCACCACAGGGAACACCGGAACTTGCGCCCATTGCTGCCGGTGCTGGCGCTGAGATCATGGTGATTCGCGGAACCACGGTGTCTGCCGAACATGTCTCCGCCAATGGTGAAGCACTAAACCTCAAGAGTTATATCCACGACCTGGACATCCCGGTAATTGTGGGTGGTTGTGCAACAGCCCAGGCGGCCCTTCACCTGATGCGCACCGGTGCTGCAGGTGTGCTTGTCGGTTTCGGTGGTGGCTCTAGTCACACCACCGCCGAAGTACTCGGCGTGCGGGTCCCCATGGCCACCGCAATCGCCGATGTCGCCGCAGCTCGCCGCGATTACCTCGATGAATCCGGTGGGCGCTATGTCCACGTCATCGCCGATGGCTCCATGGGCAATAGCGGTGACATTGTGAAGGCATTCGCCTGTGGTGCCGATGCGGCCATGATCGGTTCGGTGCTCGCGCGAGCCACCGATGCACCCGGTGGTGGCACTCACTGGGGATCAGAAGCGTGGCACCCGAATTTGCCCAGGGGTGAACGGCACACCATGAACCAGGTCGGTTCCATTGATCAGATCCTCAACGGTCCTGCGACCCGTGGCGATGGCACCATGAATCTCGTCGGTGCATTGCGCAAGGCCATGGCCACCACCGGCTACAGCGATCTCAAAGAATTCCAGCGAGTGGAAATGATTATTTCCGAGTCATGAAGCCCCTAGCAGCATGATCCTCGAGAAGGCGCCGTACTGGGCCAAGGCACGAGCGTGTGCCACGGCAACCAGTGGTGAAATTTTCACGGTCACTTCGCCATTTGGTCATGATCTTTACTCACTCGAACTATCAACCCCTGCCGATGTTCAATCCGCGGTGGCCACTTCCAGAGCAGCACAAGTTTCATGGGCCCAGACATCACTGCGTAACCGGGCGCGAATTTTTTTGCGCTTTCACGATCTTCTGCTGCGCAATCGAGATCAAGTTCTGGATCTCATTCAATGGGAAACGGGAAAGCCGCGCAAAGATGCCAATGAAGAACTTCTCGATGTTGCACTGAATGCTCGCTACTACGCACGTCATCTAGGTGTGCTCAAGGAACGCTCCCATATGGGTGCATTCCCCGGTTTGATCACCGCCATTGAGCGGCACGTTCCCCTCGGTGTTGTTGGCATCATTTCACCGTGGAATTACCCGTTGACTCTTTCGGTCAGCGATGCAATTCCCGCCCTCCTTGCTGGCAATGGTGTGGTGATCAAGCCAGATCCATTGACATCACTGACTGCTCTGTACATGTCGGATCTGCTGATGCAAGCAGGTTTGCCCCAGGGCCTCTTTGGCATTGTGATTGGCGATGGCCGTGATCTGGGTACGCCATTAATCGATTCGATCGATTTCCTCATGTTCACCGGCTCGACCGCGGTAGGACGCATTGTTGCTGCGCAATGCGGCCAACGGCTCATTGGAGCATCTTTGGAACTAGGCGGAAAAAACGCCATGATCATCCGGGCCGATGCAGATATTGCGAAGGCGGCTGATATCGCTGTTCGTGCATGTTTTAGTAATACTGGTCAGCTGTGCATTTCCATTGAACGTCTCTACGTTCATGAAAGCATCCAGCAACAATTTCTCGCGGAGTTCATTCACTTGACCGAAGCCATGGTCGAGGGAACAGGAATCGGCTGGGGGAGTGATTACGGCCCACTCATAAGCGCTCAACATGCTGAAAATGTTCACGCGTTTATCACCGACGCTGTCAGTAACGGAGCCACCGTGCACACCGGTGGTCAACTCACCGGTCACGCCACCATTGCACCAACAATCCTTACCGGTGTGAATGAATCCATGCGCGTGTGTAGGCAGGAGACATTTGGACCTGTTGTTGCGGTGGAATCATTCGCCACCGATCACGAGGCCATTGCCCGAGCAAATGACACAACCTTCGGCCTGAATGCGAGTGTGATTTCTCGCGACCGCAAAGCTGCCCTTGCTGTTGCTCGTCAACTTCGAGCGGGCACCGTCAACATCAATGAAGGCTATGCAACAGCCTGGTCCACCATGTCAGCCCCCATGGGTGGTTTCGGTGATTCCGGTTTAGGCAGAAGGCACGGCATCGCGGGCATTTTGCAGTACACCGAGGGTCAAACCATCGCGACTCAGCGCGCATTGGGCTTTGGTCCGCCTTTTGGATTAACCGATCAGGCGTGGGGTGAGTTGCTCACCACATCATTAGTCATCATGAAAAAGATCGGCTGGCGCTAAAGAGCACCAGCCGATCTGTGTATGGGAGTTTTCTTAGGACAGGCCGGCTGCCTTAGCGACCGCCCGTGCTGTCAAGACGCGCGCTAGGTGTAGTCGATACTCGACATCGGCATCGTCATCAGCGAAAGGCTCGAGGCCATCGGACGCATGGGCTGCCGCTGCCTCAATATCTGCAAGGGAACTTGCTCCCACGAGCGCCGGCTCCACGCAGGTGGCCCGGGCAGGG
>CAZVLV010000137.1:0-4801 GCA_964628015.1 uncultured Aquiluna sp.
AAGGGCGCGTGGAATTTGCTCATCCAACATTCCCGTAAGCAGTCTTCCACGAATAGCTAAGTTCGCATATTGCAATGGACGACTCTCACTCGCATACAAATCAGCCAGTAACTGTGCTAATCGATCAGCCCAACCGAAATAGCGATCACCCAGTCCCCTGTCGGCGATTCCCTCAGTAAAGCTGTCACCAATTGCAACGTATTTATGCCATTCGCGTGGCTGATTTTTCACATGCCCACATTACATCGGGTTACTTGTTTCTCATTCACAGTTTCAAGGGGATACCGGAGTGCCACACATTGGCGGGCACGAAAAGACCCGGCCGCCGAAGGCTTCCCCTCCCGCGACGACCGGGTTGTCCCGAACAATAACGGAACCCCTGTGGCCAGGTGCACGCGACACTCCCAAACCACTTATGTGGTGGAAATGACTTACTGTGCGGCAGGGGTAACTCGTGCCAACCTCTGACCCGCCTTGCGATACCACAACAAAAGCGCAATCACACCGAGTGCGATTTGCGGAATAAATGACGACGCTCTCCACACTAGATCAGCCGCGGTGGCATCCCCCGATGATGTTCCGAAACTCACCAATAACGCGATCATGGCTGCATCGACGGTACCAAGCCCACCTGGAGTAATCGGAATCATGAGTCCCAACTGGCTTATTGAAAAAGCTCCGAATGCTGCCGCAAAGGATGTCCCTGCGGTATCCCAACCCTCAACGCCACGAAGTGCCACGTAAAGAATCAAGAATTGAGTGAATGACACGACAATCTGCGCTGCAGTAAGAAATGCCCAACGCTTTCTGAGCAAATCGTACATATCTTGGCGGAATTTCGTGACAGGTTTTACTAAATCAAGGTCATGAATTGCCTTAATTTTGTTTCGAAGCGGATTGATGAGTTTGTTTCCAAGTTGCCCGACCTTTACGGCTAACTTCTCAGAACGCATGATGAGAACAAAGGCGGTGACAATGAAGACGAGGATCGCCAAACCGATGATGCCAGTGATGGCATGGCTTGTACCTCCGACTCCTGCGAGTGCGATCACCACAACACCCACAATGGGAAAGAACAATGTGACGAAAGTACTCCACAGACCCACTGCCGTAATCGCTGCAGTTGCACTTGTGCCTGAGATTTTAAAACTCGTCAGCATTCCGTATTGAACTGCTAGCCCAACTGCTCCACCACCTGGAACTCCATTGCTAATCGCAAAAGCTGCTTGATTTGTCTGCTCTGCCCGCCAGAACTTCAACCCTGGTGCAGCGGCCATAAACGGAAATCCGTAAGCAACAAGGTAGATGATCACCGTCACGACTATCAGAACAATCGCCGCAGTTCCCATGGTTGATAGTGACTCGATCGCGTCCGAGTAACTACCGATCTGAGGAATAACTTTCCAGAAGATCAAAATGATGAAAGCGAGACCGACAAGGCCCAAAATAATTGACTTCTTCTTATCCAACATCGGTGCAGCAGCCGTTGAGTCATTTGCTTCTGGAGCAGATTGACCTGTTGATCCGGTTGATTGCCCGGAAAGTTGAGTTGTTGGCTCAGAGGACTCATTCGTCATTGGCATACCTTGTCATACCCGGAGCGGTTTTCTCGGCCAATTTCCACTCCAACGGGGGTGCTGACTGAAATAGGTGAGGCGTTCGGCAGGATTGCCATATGCGGCTGGATCACATCTCTTATGCCTGCTCAACACAAGAGTTGGCGGACGTTGTACAGAGAATTGGCGGAGACCTCGGTTATCCATTTTATGATGGCGGTAGGCACCCGTCTTTTGGAACCCGGAACTTCATTTTGCCGCTATCCGACGGGTCATACATTGAAGTTGTGAGCGCTCTTGATCATCCATCAGCACTGAAGGCGCCCTTTGGCCAAGCTGTTCAGCAGGCTGCCAACGATGGCGGTGGCTGGATGTCCTGGGTCGTGTCTACCCAAGACATTTCGTTGGTGGAAGCCCGTCTAGCTCGCAAAGCGGCACATGGTCATCGAGTTCGACCTGATGGTCGCGATCTCCATTGGAGGCAACTCGGGGTGCTCGACACGATCGATCACCCACAATCACCATTTTTCGTCCAATGGGAATCACCCGCGTCAGATCACCCATCTACCAGCGGGGCCGGTAACGGCATATCTATACAGAGAATCGACATAAGCTGCCCCAGCCAGGATCTAGGCCCTCTCACAGACGAACTGGCGCCACTCATGAGTTTCGTGAATTGGGTACCCGATTCTGATGATGTGCAGCGGGGCGTGGTCAGTGTGTGGTTCGATACGCCACACGGGCTCGTTTGCATCGACTAGAACAAGCCAGCCGAATATTGAGATAACGAGGATTACATGTCAGATACGCAAGCGCCCGCGCCTTCGGGATCGGGATCAGATACAGCAACAGGTGCGGGATCGGGATCAGGCTCAGATATTCCGGGAACACTGCGCACACTGGCCGGTATCACGTGGCGAGTCTTAGTACTACTCGCAGGTCTTGCTGTAGTTGTTGTGATATTCGGCGCAATCTTCCCCGTCGTTTTTGCTCTGTTCTTCGCGATGCTTGTCACCGCCTGGACGCAACCCGTAATGAACCTTATTCACCGGGTGCTACCCAAGGTGATATCGATGATCCTCGCACTCTTTCTGATTGTGACCGCAATTCTTGCAATCTTGTATGTGGTAATCAGCTCAAGTATTAGCGAGGGTCCCAAACTTCTCGCGAGCCTTAAATCCGGTCTTGCTGAACTAGAAGACTGGCTTCAGAAGGGCCCACTTAAGTTAAGCGATGAAGATCTGAATAACGTCATGAGTCAAGCAAGTTCATACGGCGAGACTGCCGCCAAAGGGATAGCAGGCGAGATTCTCGGATCGGTCAGTTCCCTTGGCACCCTGGTAATCGCTGGGTCAGTCTTCCTCTTCGGAGTTATCTTCTTCCTATTGCAGCCTGAGAAAATCTGGAATTGGTTTGTCGGCTGGCTTCCTAAGGGAATTGAAGAACCGGTCAATGTGTCTGGGACAATCGCGTGGGGATCGATTTCGGGCTATACACGCGGAATTGTTGTCATTGCGTTCTTTGATGCCACATTGGTGTTTATCGGACTCACGATCCTTCAAGTACCTCTAGCTCCCGCGCTTTCAGCCGTCGTGTTCCTTGGCGCCTTTATTCCTGTCATCGGAGCTCCTATTGCCACATTCTTTGCCGCAGTCGTGGCTCTCGCTGAGCGAGGGCCCCTCATTGCACTCCTAGTAATAGTCTTGACCGTTATCGTTGGATCCTTTGACGGCGATGTCATGCAACCGCTCGTCATGGGCAAAGCGGTAAGCCTCCACCCTCTGGCAATCATCTTGGCAATTGCAGCAGGATCAATCGCCCTTGGAATCGTGGGTGCACTTATTGCTGTACCAATTGCAGGTGCTGTGTACGGAGTCGCTAAATACCTTACGGGGCGAGACCCAGATAATCCTTACCCACCGACTCAACCTTTCGTACCCGTAGCCGACAGCAAATAGCCGGTAATTCGACTAGGCACGAATTATAGACGAAACCCAACTGGCTCGAGTGGACTAACCGTTACTCCGAGCGTCGATATTCGCAATTGGTAGATCATTGCCTGCTGCGACGCATAGCCTTTCGATACGTTCCGATGAAGTGTTAATTCTCTTCTTCTGCTTCTTGTTGATTCCTGCAATCCCCTGTTTCGGATTTGCCTTATTGACATTATTTTGAATGCGCTCCGCATTTACCAGTGCCTTATCAGGTAACTCACCACCGATCACAGCAGCGTCAACTGATACGACTAATTGATCAACAGTTAGTTGCATGTCTGCGAGCAGTGCTTGCTTTTGCTTCTTTTTGAGTCCCGAGATATCTCCGTTGAGTTGCGATCGGAGCAGATCAACCGCAAAGTAATCCGAACAGGCATCTTCGGCCAGCGCTGCAATCGGCTCGACTGTCTCTGATGGGGTCGGCGTTACAGTAGGTGTGATCTCCGATTCCGCACTCGAGGAACAGGCTGTAAGAGTAAGAGCTCCAACGCCAAGAATCACTCCAACTTTTGCCATCAGGTTTGACATGAACACTCCTTCATCGCATCGACCCGTTTCTTTACCTTAAATCATGCTTGACTCATATTCGCGTGATTTAGAGAATTCAGGCAGGTGTTTTCGGAACATAAGAGTCATGCGCGGTAGTGGGATCATCGCGTTGGACAAGCCCGCTAATGACATCACTCAAGGTCACTAGCCCCACAACTCGGACCCCTTCCATGACCACTGCTATGTGACTGCTCGTGCGTCGCATGTGTGCAAGCGACTCATAAATACTTTGATCAGCAGGCAGGCGAAGAATCGGTCGGATCAGGCGGCGTATAGGCATATTCTCGGAACTAGTTAGGGTGTCACGTACATGTATAACTCCCACAACTTTCGTGTCTATTTCGCCGCTTATTCCTTGACTCCCGTGATCTCCGACAATTATTCGATGGTGACCACTCGTTTCCGACGCCTCGCGAACTTGGCCCACTGTGGCAGAAGTGGCCACCATTGCGATTTGAGTTCCTAGGGGTACCAGAGTCTTCACGGGCGTTGACTGCATGGCAAGTGCTGCAGCAACTCTGGTCGAGTACTCAATCTCTAGCGCACCCGTGTGGACAGAGTGTTGGACAAGTTGCTTGAGTGAATCCGTATTTTGAGCTGCTGATACTGAGTTCACAGGGTCAACTCCTACGCGCTTGAGGAGCCAGTTCGCCGAGTTATTCAATGCGATGAGAATCGGACGTGTGACAAACAAGAATCCAC
>CAZVLV010000138.1:0-4776 GCA_964628015.1 uncultured Aquiluna sp.
GCAATTGCCAAATTCGCACCCGTCATGTCCGTGATCATTGAGAAAGCACAACAAGGATTGCCCGTCTTGGGAATCTGCAATGGCTTCCAGATTCTTTGTGAGAGCCACTTACTCCCGGGAGCATTAACTCGTAATGATCACCGCCATTTCATTTGTCGTGATCAGAGACTGCGAATTGAGTCCAACAACACTTTCTGGACCAGTGACTTTGCGGTGGGCCAGGAAATTGTTATCCCGCTGAAAAATGGTGAAGGCGGTTACGTGGCCGATGAAAAAACATTGGACCAACTTTTTGATGAGGGCAGAGTTATTGCTACCTATCAGGAAGTGAACCCCAACGGCAGTTATCGAGACATTGCAGGAATAGCAAATGCCCGCGGCAATGTTGTTGGACTGATGCCACACCCTGAGCATGCTGTTGAGGCATTAACTGGACCCAGTTGTGATGGAATCCCTTTCTTTACCAGCGCGGTGCGCTCCTTGGTGGGTGCGTCATGATTGATTCGGTATCTCAGGCGACAGAACAACCAGATGTAGAACAGCCCTATGCAGAACTAGGGCTCAAGCCCGACGAGTATGAACGCATCAAGCAAATTCTTGGTCGCAGACCAACAAGTAGTGAGCTCGCCATGTATTCGGTCATGTGGAGTGAGCATTGCTCATATAAATCTAGCAAGGTTCACCTGCGCCAATTTGGTGAGAAGGCACCACAGACGGATGCCCTGCTTGTGGGTATTGGTGAAAACGCCGGTGTGGTCGATATTGGTCAAGGTTGGGCGGTCACCTTCAAAGTCGAATCTCACAATCACCCGTCGTATGTAGAGCCGTATCAAGGTGCGGCAACCGGTGTGGGGGGAATTGTCCGAGACATTATTTCCATGGGTGCGCGGCCACTAGCAGTTATGGATCCACTCCGATTTGGTCCAGCCGATGCTCCGGACACCCATCGTGTTCTTCCTGGCGTGATCGCTGGTGTGGGTGGGTACGGCAACTGTTTGGGTCTGCCCAATATTGGTGGGGAGTTGGTTTTTGACGAGAGTTACGCAGGCAATCCATTAGTGAATGCTTTGTGTGTGGGCGCCATGAAACATGAAGACATTCACCTTGCCAGTGCAAAAGGCGTGGGCAACCTCGTGGTTCTTTATGGTGCTCGGACTGGCGGTGATGGAATCGGCGGAGTCTCGGTATTGGCATCAGAAACTTTCGACGCAGATGGTCCCGCAAAGCGCCCCAGCGTTCAGGTGGGTGATCCATTCATGGAGAAGCTACTTATTGAAGCAACACTCGAGGTACTTCATGCAGGTTTAGTCGAGGGCATTCAGGATCTTGGTGGCGCTGGAATCTCCTGTGCAACAAGTGAACTCGCCTCTAATGGTGAGGGCGGAATGCATGTGTGGCTTGATCGCGTTCCGTTACGTGATGCCACACTGTCACCTGAAGAGATTCTGATGAGCGAATCTCAGGAACGCATGTGTGCAATTGTCACGCCTGAACACATTGATGCTTTCATGGCGATTTGCAAGAAGTGGGATGTCGAAGCGGTTGTTATTGGTGAAGTCACCGACACTGGAAAGCTTGTGGTCCAGTGGCACGGCGAGGAAATAGTCAATGTTCCGCCGCGAACTGTTGCTCATGAAGGTCCCGTCTACGAACGCCCATTTCACCGACCAGCTTGGCAAGATGCTTTGCAAGCGAATGAGCCAACAGCCAAAGTTATTCCTCGGGCGGAATCAGGCGACCAACTCAAGACGACACTTCTTGAGTTGGTGGGTTCACCGAATCTAGCTTCTAAATCATGGGTTACTTCGCAGTATGACCGCTATGTGTTGGGCAATACCATTCTTGCGCAGCCTGAAGATACGGGCATGATTCGTGTCGATGAAGAAACAGGTCTTGGCGTTGCAATAGCTACTGATTGCAATGCGCGATTCACCAAGTTGGATCCTTATAACGGAGCCAAGTTAGCTCTAGCCGAGTCCTATCGAAACGTGAGTGTCAGTGGCGCGATTCCTCTCGCAGTGACCAATTGTTTGAACTTTGGGTCACCAGAAGATCCTGAAGTGATGTGGCAGTTCGCCGAAGCCACTCGCGGCTTAGCTGATGGCTGCTTGGAGCTCGGTGTTCCTGTGACAGGTGGCAACGTTTCCTTCTATAACCAAACAGGTGACATTGCAATTCACCCGACGCCCGTTGTGGGAGTTCTCGGTGTGATTGACGATGTCGATCGCCGAACACCCATGGCGTGGAATAAGGATTCAGATGGCGAACTGATTTATGTTCTCGGCGATACCTCTGATGAATTCGGCGGTAGTGAATGGGCGCATATTCACGGACACTTGGGTGGAATGCCACCGAAAGTAGATCTGCCACGTGAGAAGTTACTCAGCGAAATATTGGTTGCAGCCTCACGCGATGGCATGATCACAGCCGCTCACGATGTCTCCGATGGCGGTGTTGCGATGTCGATTGCTGAAATGGCCATGCGCGCTGGCACAGGTGCGCGCTTGTGGATCCCCGACAATATTGATCCATTTGTTTTCCTTTTCGCCGAAAGTACCGCACGCGCCGTTGTTGTCATTCCGCGCAGTGAGGAATTGCGGTTCACAGAAATGTGCGCGGCGCGAGGGTTGCCTGCTCACCGAGTTGGTGTGGTTGATTCAGGCCTTGGTGCAGATTCCGGATTACCTGGCGAGCAGATAGTTGTTATTGGTGATCTATTCACCGTGACGCTCTCGGAACTGCGTGAAACCCATGAAGCAACCTTGCCTGCACTTTTCAACGCCTGATCATGTTGAGCCCAGATCAGCGTGAGTTAATCAACTCCGTGCAAGAGCTCTATCTGGCCGACCAATGCCCAGACCGTGAGGTGGAGCGGGCGGCGGTGACTGCAATTCTTGCCAGTCTTTCGAAGCGCGAGCCGGGTCGAAGTGTGGAAGTGCGCATCCCTCCCTACTCCGCGATCCAAGTTGTCGCCGGCCACACGCACCGTCGCGGGACACCATCTGCCGTGGTGGAGACCAATGCGCGCACCCTGGTGGCCCTGGCCACCGGCAATGTGACATGGCAGGAGGCCATTGCCTCAGGTTCACTGCAGGCCGGTGGGGAGAGATCGGATCTGTCCAGGTTCTTCCCGCTGCCATAAAGATTGTCGTCACGGTATCAATTCGGTATCACGGTGGTATCATTCCGATATGGCTATGACATTGCGCCTTACCGAGGAAGAAACCGAAGCACTTCGCCGCCAGGCGGAAAGGGAGCACCGCTCCATGCAGGAAGTGGTGCGGCTCGCTGTGCTTGATCGAATCGAGAACTTGGATCGAGCTGAACGGATCAGGGAAACAACGGAGTATGTCCTTCAGCGTGATGCGGAGGCCTTGCGCAGGCTCGCTGAATGACCGAGTACCTCTCTACAGAGGATGCGCTCACTATTGCCCAGATCATGGGTTTCCAAGTCCGGGACGCAGGCCTGCTTGCCTCGGCCATAGCACGGCCAGCAACTTCAGCATTCGGTGAAGAAATTTACAGCTCTTTTGCTCGAAAATGTGCGGCACTCATCGAGGGCATTAATCGCAATCATCCACTTGTCGATGGAAACAAGAGGTTGAGTTGGGTCTGTGCGGTCAACTTCGCCGACCTCAACGGATGGGATCTCGTAGCCGATCAAATGGAAATTTATCGAGCGATTTCGGCTATTGCTGCGGGAGAGCTGGATTTAGATGCAATTGAATACGGGGTCGAAGCCGTGAAGACGGTAGGTCGCTCGTGAGACTCACGGGCGAATCCGCGTAGGCTAAGCCCGTGCCACGCGGTGATGGTCTCTTGACCCACAATCTGCTCTCGAACGACAGAGGTCCGCAGGATGCCTGCGGTGTCTTTGGTGTCTGGGCACCGGGCGAGGAAGTCTCCAAACTCACTTACTTCGGTTTATACGCTCTGCAACATCGCGGGCAGGAATCCGCGGGCATGGCAGTAAGTGATGGCTCGAGAATTGTTGTGTACAAAGACATGGGCCTTGTTTCCCAAGTTTTCAATGAAGGTGCACTTGACTCGCTGTATGGCTATGTTGCAATCGGGCACACCCGCTATTCCACGACTGGTGCCAGTGTCTGGGAAAATGCCCAACCAACTTTTCGCACCACCGCAACCGGGCATCTGGCGCTGGGCCACAACGGCAATCTGACGAACACCGCGGAACTCCGCAAGCGAATTGTTGATCTTCACTCGGAGTCAGGTGAACTCCCATTTAGCGCAAGCGTGGATTCCGTTATTGATGCCACCACCGACACAGAGATCTTGACCGCACTTCTGGCCGCACACCCGGACCTATCACTAGAAGCAGCAGCCATGCAAGAACTCCCGTTGGTCAGGGGCGCGTTCTCATTGGTGTTCATGGACGACACCACTTTGTATGCCGCACGTGACCCACAAGGAATTCGTCCACTCGTTTTAGGTCGGTTGGAAAGTGGCTGGGTTGTGGCGAGTGAATCCGCGGCTCTCGACATTGTGGGTGCTTCGGTTGTCAGGGAAATCGAACCGGGCGAATTAATTGTCATCGATGGCGAGGGACTTCGTTCACACCGTTTCGCAGAGGCTGCTCCCAAGGGTTGTCTCTTCGAGTACGTGTATTTGGCGCGACCTGACACATCCATTGCGGGTCGGAGTGTGCAAGCGGCTCGAGTAGATATTGGTCGACAGTTGGCGCGTGAGCATCCGGTAGAAGCTGATCTTGTGATTCCGGTTCCTGAGTCGGGACGCTATGCCGCAATCGGTTATGCC
>CAZVLV010000139.1:0-4774 GCA_964628015.1 uncultured Aquiluna sp.
GTGAAGTGGGGGTACGGCTGCATAAACGCGACCGTCCTCTAGTAATGGGCGCATGTACCTGTTAATTAACGTCAAAAGGAGACATCTGATGTGGGCGCCATCGACATCGGCATCCGACATCAATATGATCTTTCCATAGCGGGCCTGTGAAATATCAAAGGTTCTACCAGAACCTGCACCGATAACCTGGATAATTGACGCGCACTCGGCATTTTTCAGCATGTCAGAAAGAGAAGACTTCTGCACATTAAGGATTTTTCCCCGAATCGGTAACAGAGCCTGATATCGGGAATCGCGGGCAGTTTTAGCCGTACCCAGAGCACTGTCGCCCTCAACTATGAATAATTCCGACTCAGCAACGTCCGTGCTCCTACAATCGACAAGCTTGGCAGGCATGGACGAAGATTCAAGAGCTGTTTTTCGCCTCTGAGTGTCCCTATGACTGCGTGCAGCCACTCTTGCCCGCATGGCATTGGCAACCTTCTCAGCAATGGTGCGAGCATTGGCCTTTTCTCCTCGTGGAGGTGACGACAACCAAGCAGTCAACTCTTTGGTAACAACATGTGACACGATTCGGGATGCAGCAGGCGTTCCTAGGATCTCCTTTGTCTGACCTTCAAATTGGGGCTCAGCCAATCGGACTGCAACTACGGCAGTTAACCCTTCAAAAATATCGTCCTTGGTCACGTTGTCCTCACTGACTTTGAGGATCTTGCTGGACTTTAAGTATTCATTAAACACCTTTGTCAATGCTCGCTCGAGACCCAGTACGTGGGTACCACCCTTGGGAGTCGAAATCACATTAACGAAGGACTTGAGAGTCGTGTCGTAACCTGAATCCCACTGGAGAGCGATAGTGACCCCGAGATCTCGTTCTACTTCTTGACTCACCATGTGACCTTGGTCATCGAGAACAGGCACTGTTTCGTGAAAATGCCCCGAACCAGACAATGAAATTACGCCACCAACAGGCTCTCCTGTTGTCAGGTGTGACACGTATTCAACGAGGCCCCCTTTGTGTTGAAAGGTTTCAGACCAAAGGTCAGATGGGTCTCTGTTGTCCGAGATACTAATTGTTAATCCAGGTACCAGAAAGGTGCTTTGAAGAGCCCTCTCACGAAGCTGCGAGCGGTCATATTCAGCGTCCTTAGTGAATACTTGAGGATCAGCCCACCAACGGACAACCGTTCCGGTTCTCCCCCGTGATGACTTTCCAATAACCTCTAACCCACTTTTCTTCACGAAATCTGCACTTGGGCCTTCGCCACTGAAAACTCCAGGGACACCACGCCGGAAAGACATCCCGTACACCTTGCTCGCACGATGAACCGACACATCGAGGCGTGCGGATAAAGCATTCACCACGGAAGCCCCGACACCATGTAATCCGCCCGATGCCGTATATGAGCCCCCTCCGAACTTTCCTCCTGCATGGAGTTTCGTCATGACAACTTCTACGCCACTGAGTTTGGTGCGCTTTTCCATATCGACCGGTATGCCACGGCCATTGTCAGAAACTTGTGCTGAGCCATCGGCAAAAAGCTCTATATCTAACCGAGTGCAATGGCCCGCAAGTGCTTCATCAACGGAGTTGTCCACAATCTCCCACAGGCAATGCATGAGTCCGCGACCGTCATTGGAGCCGATATACATTCCAGGGCGCTTACGTACGGCCTCTAAGCCCTCAAGAACGGCTAAATTCTTGGCCGTGTATGAATCTGAGTCACTCGCTGATCGCGCCGTTGGTGCGGATTTCTTGCTAGTTGAGGCCACCGGCTCAACTTAGTCAATAATCCTGCAAATGTGGCTTAGGCAGCCCGCTAACCCCGTTATTCGCTGATGGCGAACCCCGTGCCGCATTGCGTGCGTATAGACAATTCCCATGGTTAACTATCCACATGGCCGAATCAGCTGCTCAAACACTCTCCCTTCCGGTTCTCAACACCACAGACAGGTGCGACCGCTGTGGGGCTCAGGCGTATGTCTTGGCTGAACTCGAGGGTGGGTCAACGCTTCTTTTCTGCGGGCACCACTGGAGCACCCACGAAGCTGCGCTCGCTCCACGGGCGCAACGGGTTGTCAACGAGTTGCATAAACTCTCCGAATCACCTTCTGCATAAAGTGGTTGCATGCATAAAGTGATTGCGTGCTTTAGGTCAGTTCCTGGCGCTGGCATCTCAATGCCATCATCGCACTAATCGAGATAATCTCGTAACACTTGCGATCGAGAAGGATGTCGTAACTTTGACATCGTCTTGCTCTCTATTTGGCGGATTCGCTCCCGAGTTACCCCGTACACCTTGCCAATCTCATCCAGTGTTTTTGGTTGACCATCTGTCAAGCCAAAGCGCATTCGAACTACCCCGGCCTCACGATCTGACAAGGTGTCCAAGACTGATTCAAGTTGTTCCTGCAGCAGGGTGAAGGACACAGCATCGCTAGGAACGATCGCTTCCGAATCTTCGATGAGATCACCGAATTCACTGTCGCCCTCCTCGCCGAGAGGTGTATGCAAGGAAATGGGCTCCCTGCCGTACTTTTGAACTTCGACAACCTTCTCAGGTGTCATGTCTAGCTCCATGGCAAGTTCTTCAGGTGTAGGTTCGCGTCCCAGATCCTGAAGCATTTGACGCTGAACTCGAGCTAATTTGTTGATGACCTCCACCATGTGAACAGGAATTCGAATGGTTCTCGCTTGATCGGCCATTGCACGCGTAATGGCTTGCCGGATCCACCAGGTTGCATAGGTTGAGAACTTGTAGCCCTTGGTGTAGTCGAACTTCTCAACGGCTCGAATCAATCCGAGGTTTCCCTCTTGAATAAGGTCCAAGAACAGCATGCCGCGCCCGGTGTACCTTTTTGCCAGGGATACAACGAGGCGCAAGTTCGCCTCAAGAAGATGGTTCTTGGCTCGCCTACCGTCAACGGCAATCCATTCCATGTCGCCGCGCGTCTTCTTGTCCATCTTGCCGCCTTCATTGAGCATCTCCTCCGCGAAGAGTCCTGCTTCAATGCGCTTGGCTAATTCGACTTCCATTTCGGCATTCAATAATGGAACCTTGCCGATTTGCTTCAGGTAGTCCTTAACAGGATCAGCAGTAGCACCCGCAACGGTGACTGTTTGAACCGGCTCATCGGTTTCATCTACGTGCGAGATCACAAAACTTGCAGAATCATCTGCTCCTGAAGCAGGTTCCTCGGCTACAACAGCTAGATCCTTTTCCAGATCAGCCTCTAAATCTTTCTCTAACTCTGCAGCGATCTCCAGATCCGGTTCGTCGGTAGCCACTAATTCAATGACTTCATCGCCGAGATCAATGACCTCAACTATGTCGTCTTCAAGTCCCTCCAGCTCCGGATCAATCTTGGTGGAGGATTTCTTGGCTACAGGGGTCGACTTCACCGCCGCCTTCTTGCTGGCAGGCACCCCTTTCGGAGCTACGGGCTTTGAAGCAGGCTTAGCCGTTGACTTGGCTGTAGCAGCCTTGGAAGTGTCAGCCTTAGGAGAAGATATCTTAGGAGAAGATGTCTTAGATGTGGCTGTCTTCTTTGCAACGGGTTTCGAGGCAGTCTTTTTTACGGGAGGCTTTGCAGCAGTCTTTTTTGTGGCTGGCGCAGCTTTCTTTGAGGCTTTCTTCACAGTACTTTCGCCCTTTTTGGCTGATACCGTGGCGGTCTTTTTCGGTGTAGCTGCCATGTGAAAGTGGTTGCCCTTCTGCCGGATGAGCCATAACAAGTGCCCGAGTCAAGCCATATGGCTTGTTCGGGCATGCTTATCTTGACATGTCATGCACGTCGCTAACTAACCGGGTCTCAATAACCCAATCCTTCTAGCCGGCACTCATGAGGCGGCCTCGCGCCTCCCCGATCGCCACATCCCATGATCGAGATTGTTCGAGACGTTGTTTTACGGGAAAGGGCCCCAAATCCCCGACAGAAAAGGTTCCCAGCCAGTGAATGACCAAGTGGATGAATTTATCTCCATGGCTCGTGAAGGAGTGACTTACTGATAGGTCGGGATAGGGCCCACCTGCACGGGTAGTGCTGAGTCGAGATCCTGCAAAATTCCATGTCCAATACGGAGTGGCAGAAACTTGGACGTCAAATCCAGATACTGAATGCGACCAACGGTTCACATGCGCTTTCTGTCCAGATTCACAGACATATGGCAGGTGAACAACGACTCCCTGATTGGGCCAACATCTCGGTTCAAGCGACGGAATGTGCTGCAGAAAGTTTCCCCCAATGTATCTATCTAATTCCGCGACCGTCGTGACTCGGTAAGTCGTGAGGCAGATGAGCCCTGTTTCCACCCAGTCACCACCTGCCGGCCGAAACCACGTACGAACGTGATCGATTAGTCCAGGACAAGATCGGATAGCGGCATCGCAATAGTTGTGTTGTCCAGGAACGCATGCCGGAGTCATTTTCCAAGAGCAATCATGGCAACGGGCTACACGGTTTCGCTCCGCGCTATTGATCGAGGGAGGAAGAATTAATCCTCCGCTGCCCTCGTATCTAATTTCCTCAGGGTTGCCAATCACAACGGGATTTGACATGGCGACTGGGGAATGAACCCAACCGGAGACCAGTACAAGCAAGATCAAGAATACTGTCGCACGTGCTGTATGCGCTCTGTAGTTACTCCGAATTACTTGCACACCATCATTGTCAATTGAGGAATTTGATCAGGCAAGATGGCACACGTAGTTGTGGATAACTAGCTTTCAATGGTTGATTCCATTTGAGCCCGTGCAAGTGCATGGCGAGTGAA
>CAZVLV010000140.1:0-4756 GCA_964628015.1 uncultured Aquiluna sp.
GACCGTACATGCATGGCATCCGATACAGGTGCGTTGATCTATTGCAAAGCCGTAGCGCAAGGTGTCACTTCTTTCTGATGTAGAACTTAAGGACTCCGCCTTCTTCGGAAGACTCCACTAATTCATTGCCTGTCTGCGAAACCCACGCAGGAATATCTGAGCGAGCTCCGCCATCTGTGGCTTCGAGGAACATGACTTCACCAGATTCCATTTCCTTTGCCGCCTTTGCCGTCATGAGTACGGGCATGGGACAACTCTGGCCTTTTGCATCTACTGCGCGATCGAATTCCATTGTGACTCCTTCACTGTGTGTTAAACAACTCTTAGATAAACAAACTGATATTCGACTTTGACATCACCTGAAGGGCGGTTGCCGCCCCCACCGGTTCGCCAAGATTAGGTCGCATTTGTTCGGGCTTAATGCCGAGCAAATCCATGGTCATTTGACATGGCCAAATGTTGACTCCCATTTCCTGGCAGATATCAAAGAGATCTTCCGGCGGCATGAGGTTGCCCTTCTTTGCAACTTTGCGCATCATCCATTTACCCATTCCGCCCATATTCATTTTGGAAAGCTTGGCGCCCTGGAATCCAGGGGCGTTCATTCCCGCAAGCATTTTGGTCATGGCGTCTTTGCCCGTAATGCGAACATCTTCTTTCACAAGTGGAAAGAGTCCCCAAAAAGTAAAGAACACGGTCACGTTCATTCCTGTGGCAGCGGCGGTCGAGCTAAGAATCATGGTGGGCCAGAGTTTGTCGAGGTCACCACTGAAAGCGATAATCGTCATGCTTTCTTGTTCAGTTGACATGCATTCCTTCTTTCAAGTCCCCCAGCGATTAATTCGTGCGCGTGTAGATGACGTTAGAGGTCGGAAGCCTCTTGAGCAAGGGAATTGACAAAAGTCGTCAGAAAATTCTTAGAAAGTCCATACATGGCTACAAATCTGTATTAGCGTCTGCGCATATAAGGATAAATACACCGACATTTTCCCACCGATTTAGTGGGGAATAAAACGGATTTTTGGGAGATTTCATGTCCGAGATAATTTCAATTAGCCCGCAAGAGTTGTACGACGGTATCGGCAACGGGACCGTCCCGTTGATTCTTGATGTACGCAATCAAGACGAATTTGCTGCATGGCAAATTGAGGGCCCTGCACCTGTTGCCACCAAGAACATGCCGATTTGGATGGCGGTTGAAGAAATCGAAGATCTCGCAAAGGAAATACCTGACAACACGGTCGTTGTATGTGCACATGGAAATGGCAGTGGACTCCTGATTGAAATGCTGCAGGATGAAGGGTGCACAGTTCTCAGTCTTGATGGTGGAACAGCCGCGTGGGCGGAACTTCTGATTCCCAAGGAACTACCTGGCATGCCTGACGGTGTAAAGGGCTGGCAAATTCAGCGGCCATCCAAGGCATGTATCTCCTATATCTTTGGCAGTCCTGGTGGGTCCGCCGTTGTAGTTGACCCCGCACGCTTTCCTGAGCCCTATGAAGAATTGGCACGAGCACACAACATGACAATCACCCATGTCATGGACACCCACGTACATGCCGATCATATTTCCGGCGGCCCAGAACTTGCCGAGCGCAATAACGCCAAGTACCACCTTCCAGTTGAAGATGCCGGCCCCAAAGTTCCTTGGCCCAATGAACCGCTCATTGATGGCGAAGAGCTCGATTTGGGAACAGCCAAGGTGCAATCATTTGCCATCAAGATGCCCGGGCACACTCCAGGCACCACGTGCCTTCACCTTCCAGGTGTTTTCCTTTTGACCGGCGACACCGTGTTTGTCCGCGGGGTCGGACGTCCTGACTTAACCGGTAAAGCAGATGAACTGGCACGCGAGCTCTATCACACCGTCCATGATCGCCTGCAGCCATTGGATCCAGCCACCATGGTGCTTCCCGCGCACTGGTCCACCGAGGCCGAGATGGGATCCGATGGACTCGTCAAGACAGACCTCGCCACCATCTTTGAATCCACGCTCATGAATGAAGATGACCTAGCGAAATTCGTCAATGAAATAGTGTCATCTCTTCCCGCCGCGCCTGACACCTACGACACCATTCGGGCGGTGAATGCCGGCAAACAGGTAAGTGCTGATGAAATCGAATTCCTGGAGATCGGCAAGAACCAATGCGCAGCTTCCACAACTGTCAGCTAGTGTGGTGACCTGTGAATCGCGAATTGCAAATTGAAATACACGAACTCCATGCGCGCCTTTGTAAAGCTATTGCGGATCCCAAGCGTTTGCTCATCATCACTGAATTGCGGGGTGGCCCCATGACAGTAAACGACTTGGCTTTGGCCCTGGATTTGAGTCAATCGAATACAAGCCAGCACCTGGCAGTCCTGCGCGATCGGGGAATCGTGAACGTCGAACGCGACGGCCTGAATTCGTATTACTCGTTGCGCAGCAAAAAAGTCCTGAGGGCAATCGATCTACTGCGCGAATTCATGACTGAAGATCTTGCTGAGTCAACAAAATTGAGAAAGGCTGCGGGAAAAATTCCCGCAGCCTCATCTCGAAGGTAGTGTGGCAGTTATAACCCTTTAGGCAATTCGTGAAGCATGCACTTCAGCTTCCCGCACTTGCTCCTGGAGTTGCGTCCCTGCGGCAGTGAGCTTTCCATTCCATTCATTTGCACGAACACACCACATGACGGCTTCTTGGGCTTCTTCGAGTTTTGCCCTAAGGTCACGCGGTCCTTGGCCATTGAGTCGACCGAGAACCCGATCCGCGGCTGCAACCCACTGTTCAGCCAACATCAGGTGGCCTATTTCTTTTGAGAGTTGACGGATCTCTGCACCAGGGTGCGACTGAGTCGGTTCAACGGATTTCACAAGACTTTCTGCACGATCAACGGCGGCCAGAAGTTCCTCGCGCATGACAGAATGAATGCTCGATTTTCGAATAGTTGCTTTAAGAGTTTCGCATTGGGCTTTTGCATCGTTGCGGGCTGCAAAAAATCTATCCTCGCTGCGATGGGGCTTGTGCTTGGCCTCGGCCCGGGTGAGTCGACTGGTTTCGTTATTGCTCATGGCATTCCCTTTCCAGTTGTATCCCTACGTCACACCATTGTGTACCTGCCACAAGATTTTTGCCCTCCGGTTGGAGAAAAAAATTCACATGTCACACAATTGCGACATAGACCTGTAAGGGCTAGAAGGTGGGAAAACTAGCTGGCGAGAACTGTGGTTCGTTCGGCTTTCATTTCCTTCAGGATACGTATTTCGATAACCACTATCGGAATAAGAATTGCCAACACCGCGGCCAATCCGACCAGACCAGGAAGACCCAGAACGCTAACGATTACAACAATATTGGCTATCAGCACCATTCCTCCGACGGCCACACCCAATGGCCTTATTGGTGCTTTATGCGCCAGTCGAGCCGCAATGGGGGCCGTCACAGCTCCACCTAGGACCAATCCCAGAACAGCAAACCACGGAATATCTGAATAAGCGGCTCCAAAAATGAAACCTAAGGACGCAGACACGGCAACAAGGAATTCCGCGGCACTCACGGTGCCCACCACCCGGTGTGGCTTGTGCCGGGTAACTGTCATGAGAGAAGGAGTGGCGACCGGGCCCCAACCTCCACCACCTGTGGCATCTACGAAGCCACCGACAAGTCCAATGGGCCACAGATTGCGCGAACGCACTTTCATGGCAGGGATCAGACTTCTACCAAATCCATAACGCATGATGATGAGCACACCCAATACAAACAACACAATTGCCATCCACATGCGAGCACCTGAAAGTGACACATTCACGAGGACGACTGCACCCAAGAAGGCTCCCACAGCTCCTGGCACACCCACGGTGATTAATACCCGCCAATCCACATTGCCAGCGTGCCAATGGCTTGCCCCTGATATCGCCGTCGTGCCTACTTTCGCGGCATGTACGCCAGCCGAGGCGGTCACGGCGGAGTAACCAATAACGGTCAACAGGGATGCACTAATGACTCCGAACCCCATGCCCAGAAGTCCATCGACAAATTGAGCCGCTCCTCCGACAATGGCAAAAATGAGCGTGCTGATGGGTTCCACATGAGGAATCTACGTTTTTTCGCTATTCTCCGCAAGCATGGTAGGAAATATAGGGAATCTCGTGTCGCCAACAGGAACCTCAAGATCCCAATGAGGCTGGCGCGGTTAAGGCATGGCGGAAAGGCCACCATCCACAATTAACTCCTGCCCCGTCATAAATGACGAGGAATCACTTGCGAGGAAAAGTGCGGCGTCTGCGATCTCCTCTGGCTTGCCCCAGCGAGCCATAGGAACACGAGCGAGTGCCCCTGCTTCAGCCTCCTGGGTGCCTCGGAGGAAATCGGTGAGGTCGGTCTCAATCCACCCAGGTACAAGTGAGTTGACTCGAACACCCTGTGAAGCCAACTCCACCGCCAAACTGCGGGAAAAACTGATAAGGCCCGCTTTGGCCGCACCGTAATGCGACATGAAGGGAGATCCGTTAAGTCCTGCCACCGAAGCAACGTTGATGACGGAACCATTCCCTGAGTTCACCAATCGAGGAATGAGAGCTTGAGTTAGGGCAACAATGGAATCAAGATTGAGATTAAGTGTTTTGCGCCAACCCGAGAGGCGCATGGATTGAACTGGACTCATAAATGAATTGCCACCCGCATTGTTCACCAAAATATGAAGTGCATCTATATCTACCTGCTGGGCTACTTTCTCGGCAGAATCTTCCTGTCCGAGGTCAGCAACAATCACTTGGG
>CAZVLV010000141.1:0-4745 GCA_964628015.1 uncultured Aquiluna sp.
ACAGGTGTGGGAAACTCTGTGTCCGGTGACCATATGTGCAATGCAATGACGGTGGGCATTAACGCGATACTCCTTCGCGTGCCGCTTTCGCCTGTGCATACAACCGACCGGCCCGATAACTGGATCGAACGAGTGGTCCACTCATAACGCCGGCGAACCCAATTTCCAATGCGCGTTCCTCCCATTGGATAAATTCCTCTGGAGGAGCCCAGCGAGTCACTGGATGATGCCTTTTTGATGGACGCAAATATTGTGTGATGGTGATTAGGTCGCAACCCGCGTCATGTAGGTCTACCAATGCTTGATCTATTTCTGTCTCTTCTTCGCCCATACCCAAAATCAAGTTGCTCTTGGTGACTAAGTCCGCTTCGCGTGCTTGCGAGATGACACTCAAACTTCGTTCATAAGTGAATGCCGGCCTGATTCGCTTAAAAATTCGTGGGACGGTCTCGACATTGTGGGCGAGGACTTCGGGTCGAGTATCAAAAACAACTTTGAGTAATTCAGGATTTGCGGAGAAGTCTGGAATCAACACCTCTACACCAGTATCGGGGTTGAGCTGCTTGATCATTCGAATTGTTTCTGCGTACAGCCATGAACCTTCGTCATCGAGGTCATCTCGAGCCACACCTGTGACCGTTGCGTAACGCAAACCCATGGTCCGCACAGATTCCGCGACCCTGCGAGGTTCGTCACGATCAAGTGGCTCAGGCTTTCCTGTATCGATTTGGCAAAAATCGCAACGGCGCGTGCATTGCTCACCTCCAATGAGAAAGGTGGCTTCGCGGTCTTCCCAGCACTCATAAATATTGGGGCATCCCGCTTCTTGGCACACGGTGTGCAAACCTTCTTGCGCAACAAGGTTTCGAATGTGGGTGTACTCGGGTCCAGTCTTGAGTGTCGTTTTAATCCATGGTGGCTTACGCTCAATAGGCACTTCGGCATTGCGCGCTTCGATTCGAAGCAGTTTGCGGCCTTCTGAGTTTGTGCCGGTAAAAACCGTGTCAGAAGTCATGGCTGCCTCTTTCCGGCATAGTCGAGGGTGAGTTCATTGAGTCGAGAGATAAGAATGGGCATGACATCAGTGGCGGTAATGGTACGCCCGGTTTCCTCACTGAGAGTCGTGACCGTGGCATCGCGGATCCCGCAGGGGACAATTGAGTGGTAGGGGTCGAGGGAGTTATTGCAATTCAGGGCAAACCCATGCAACGTGACGCCCTGAGAAACACGGATACCTATGGCACCGACTTTTCTAGCGGGGAGCGGTGATGTCACCCACACGCCGCTGCGTCCTTCTATCTGCTCTGTGAAGACGCCATATTCCCTGCACACATCAATCAGCATGTTCTCGATTCTTCTCACATGCGCAACGACATCGATTGGATCGGGTAGGCGCAAAATCGGATAGCCCACGATCTGTCCGGGTCCATGCCACGTGATCTTTCCACCACGGTCTACATCAATAACTGGAGTTCCATCGGTGGGTCGTTCCGTGGGATCAGTTCGTTTGCCAGCCGTATAAACAGGAGTATGTTCAAGAAGCACAACGGTATTGGGGCGTGTACCTGCAACAACCTCAGCATGAATGTTGCGCTGAACATCCCATGCATGGTTGTAATCGACCTGGGAACCCAATTCAATGACATCAAGATCAGACATGGACACGACCTTCGTGCAGTGTGGCCTCGTAGGGGGTAGGGGTTTCGGGTAGCCCGAGAATCTGGCGAATTGCTGAATCCGCCGCTCGGCGTCCACTGACCATTGCCCCTTGAATGCTTGACGTTGCTCGATAGTCCCCGGCAAGTAGTACGTTGTTGTATCGAGTGGGCTTATTTATTTCGAGTGGTGCAGGCATGGACGGAAGTGCATGGGAGATCGGATAGTGGCCAATCAACTCCCAGGATGAGGTGTTTGTGTCATACATTCTTGTGAGCGCCTCATGGAGTGGTAGATCGCGCGGGTGGATTCCCAATGCTGAAGTTGATATCAACGAATGTCCCGGTGAATATTCCGGTGCCGCGTTTGTCAGAGCCACGCTGTTGATGATCGATGATCCAGAGAGCGAACCCACCCCACCGCCATTCACGATGAGAACTGGTTTTCCCTCGGTGAGTTCACTTCGAGGTGCTAGGTGGTACCAGGTTGTGACCGAGTTCCACAGCGCTGGCTTCACACCCACTAATTCGTGGGCTGCCGCAGAGTCAACTGCAACAATGACCGCCCGTGCTTGCCACGTTTTGCCATCTGCGGTGACCGAATGGTCGGTCACTTCACTCACAGGGCAATTGAGGTGGATGCTGCCTTCGGGCAATGCATCTGCCAGTTGATCTGGAATGGCCTGCATGCCGCGCGCGGGCACAGAGGGTGTGCCGCGAAGGAAACTCTTGAGAATCAGATCAAGAAATCTCGAAGATGTGCGTAAGTCTGATTCGAGGAATACTCCTGCGAGAAAAGGTTGAATTACTTCCTCAAAGAAGTTTCCATGAACTCCCGCGAGTTCGAGAGATTGTGCTGACGTCACATCTGGTTGGAGCGCGATTTCTCGAGCTGAGCGGTTGCGCTGGGTAAGTGCGTACCGGACGAAAGCTAGTTTGGATCGGATGGACCCTGACTGTGGCAGTGCGGAAGCCGCTGCCCATTGGGGTATTCGCCGTGGGTCAGCAAGTTTCAAGTTTCCATTTCGAGTACAAGAAATCACTGCAGAACTAAATGCGCGCAATTCCAAGGCAGAGTGATCCAAAACTCTCGCGGCCTCGGGGTATGCGGGGTTGTAGAGCTGAAATCCACGATCCATGATGGCCCCGGAACTGTGGTAGTCACTCTGTACGCGACCGCCTAACCTGGAATCCGCTTCAAAGACCGCAACAGTGAAGCCGTGGATAGAAATCTGACGAGCTGCCGCAAGGCCGGCTAAACCTGCACCAATGATTGCGACATCGACCTTCACGATTGACTAGGCGAGGGCCTGGCGAATGGCGGACTCCACTGTGGTGTCCATGAAGGTAAACCCCTTCTGCTCGAGTACAGCGGGGATTACTCGTGCACTTCCCAAAACCTCTACCGAAAATTCACCAAGTACGGTCTTGAGGGCAATACTCGGTACGGCCAGAAAAGTGGGTCGTCCCAACACGGTGCCCATGACCTTGGTGATCTCAGCGTTTGTTTCAGGAGTCGGAGCGGTCAAGTTCACGGGACCGGAAAGCGACTCATTCTCCATGAGGTAGGTGAGCGCATTGATTTCATCCCGGAGTGAGATCCAGGACCAATACTGCTTGCCGCTTCCCAACTTGCCACCGACGCCAGCTTTGAAAAGCGGAAACATTCGACCCCATGCTCCACCATCGCCAGCAACAACAAGCCCGGTTCGAGGGTGCACCACGCGAATACCGGCGTCTCGCGCGGGATTTGCTGCAGCTTCCCACGCAACGACGACATCGGCGAGGAATCCATGACCAGATGGCTCAGTTTCGGTGACGATACGGTCACCTGTGTCCCCATAAAAACCGATGGCAGATGCGCTGACAAAAACGCGAGGTTTGGGATCTATCGCGGCGATAGCTCGAGCAATGGTGTCTGTGCCCTTCACTCGGCTATCAAGGATTTCCTTTTTGTATGCATCGGTCCAGCGATGATCCCCAACACCTGCACCTGCCAAGTGAATGACAGCTTCGGTACCAGCGAGTTTCTCGAGATCAACAAATCCAGACTCTGGATTCCAGGTTGCTTCATCGGCTGCGGAAGTTGCCCTACGCACGAGTCTGAGTACTTCGTGGCCCTGGCCACGCAGATGGCTCACGAGCGGCTTTCCAATCAGCCCCGAGGCACCTGTGACTGCAATTTTCATAATTAAATTCCTAATTCAGCGTCAAATGCTGCGTCTTCAAGGCGCGACTTCATGGTGCTCAAGAAGCGAGCAGCATCTGCACCGTCCACCAAACGGTGGTCATAAGAAAGTGCGAGGTAGACCATGGAGCGAATTGCAATGACATCTTGACCATTGTCATCAGTGACTACGATGGGGCGTTTCACTACTGCCCCCGTTCCAAGGATTGCGACCTGCGGTTGATTGACGATGGGAGTATCAAAGAGTGCGCCGCGACTGCCGGTGTTCGTGACAGTAAATGTTCCACCGGAAAGATCGTCAGGGGACACTTTCCCAGTCCTGGTTCGTTCGGCTAAGTCTGCGATTCGCCTGCTTATTCCCGCGATGTTGAGTTCGCCAGCATTGTGGACAACGGGGACTAGCAATCCGCGCTCGGTGTCAACCGCAATTCCAATGTTTTCGGAGCTGTAGTAGGTGACTGTCCCTGCGGCCATATCAATTGATGCGTTGACCTGCGGGTATTGCTTGAGCGCTTCGACCGCTGCCTTGACAAAGAACGGCATGAAGGTGAGTTTCACGCCCTCGCGCTGCTCAAAGGAGGTCTTCACTCGATTGCGTAGGGCGGCAATTCGAGTGACATCGACTTCAACCACCGTGGTGAGTTGAGCAGAAACTTGTAGTGACTCGACCATGCGTTCGGCGATGACCTTGCGCAAGCGTGACAACTTCTCAGTAGTTCCAGGAACAGGACCAACGGGTGCAGCCGGTGCGGGAGCGGCGGCTGTGCGTGTGGGCACAGGGGCTGACGCTGGCGCAGGTTGTGCTTGTGTTGTTGGCAATGGAGCAGAAGTTGGTGTGGAGTCAGGCTGGTTACCGACAGCGCCAAGGACATCTGCTTTGGTGATTCGGCCGCCAGCTCCAG
>CAZVLV010000142.1:0-4679 GCA_964628015.1 uncultured Aquiluna sp.
GGTTGCGCTTTGACTGCAGCAGCCGCTGAACCCGTAATTGCATGTGTGTATGAGGGTGTATCCATAAACCGATGTATGTGTTGTGTGGCGCCTTGTGCAAATTCCTTGATTGAGGTTGTCGTGTCAGTCACAGTGAGAAGAACGCCCTTGTCTTTGGCCGTAGTCATCATTTCTTGAGCCTTTCGATAGGCGATAATTCCCCCTGCCGCCCCCAAAGAGACCCACACCATTCTGCGCATAGTTCAGTCTAACGAGCGTCCAGTTCGCATTTCCCTGAGGCGCTGGGCAATCGCGGCCCATCTTTCTTCTGCTCCATGGTTACTCGGCAAGTAGTAACGCGCGTCATCAAGGATCTCAGGTAAATAATTCTGAAGAGCAACACCGCTTTTAGCGTCATGGGGGTAGAGATAGCCCACTCCGTGACCCACATCGGCCGCACCTCGATAGTGCCCATCCCGCAAATGAGGTGGTACAGCACCAACGCGACCCTTCTGGACATCCGTCATTGCGGAGTTAATTGCTCGAACCACACTATTGGACTTCGGTGCCAAGGACGCCAAAATGGTGGCGTGGGCAAGAATGATTTGAGATTCTGGCATGCCGACCATTGCCACAGATTGTGCCGCTGCGACACATACTGGTAGCACTGAGGAGTCGGCCAAACCAACATCTTCGCTGGCCAGAATCATGAGGCGCCGAGCAATGAATCGAGGATCCTCTCCCCCGTGGAGCATCCTTGCCAAATAGTGCACAGCTGCATCCGGGTCACTTCCTCTAACGGATTTAATAAAAGCGCTGATGACGTCGTAATGGGAGTCACCATCCTTGTCATAATTGACGGCAACATAAGCAACAGCAGTACGTACATCCTCGGCGCTAATCTGTGAACTGTTTCGTGATTTGGCGGAATTTGAGGATGCCTCTAGAGCGGTCAGTGCTCTTCGGGCATCACCACTACTTGCCTGAATGAGTGCCTCGAGCGCATCAGAGTCTGCAACAATCTCACCGTTGAAACCTCTCTCGGACTCCATTGCCCTGAGAACAAGCTTCTCGATCGAGGAGTCATCGAGCAAATCCAGTTTCACTACAACACTGCGGGATAGTAAGGGAGAAATAACAGAGAAACTCGGATTCTCCGTCGTTGCAGCAATTAATGTAACCCAGCCGTTTTCCACCGCCGGCAGAAGTGCGTCTTGCTGAGACTTACTAAAACGATGCACTTCATCGATAAACAAAACCGTTCCACGAGAATACAAACTCTGTTGTTCTTTGGCTGCATCAATCACTGCGCGGACATCTTTGACACCAGCGGTAACAGCGGATAACTCCTTGAATGCACTGTGAGAATGAATTGATATGAGATTGGCAATCGTTGTTTTGCCTGATCCAGGCGGTCCCCACAGAATCACCGACACGGTTGAATTCCCAGTCAGCAACTGCGAAATCGGCCCTCCTGGCAAAAGTGCTTGCGACTGCCCTACCAGTTCCTCGAAACTTCGAGGGCGCATGCGCACGGCAAGCGGAGCCGTGAAACCAGAGTCAAATAGGCTCATGAGCGCGGTCAGCGTGTCCGCTGTGAGGACGAAGCCGTCATTTTATCGAGTTACTCTGTCTGGTCCGTTTGTGGTTTCGCATCAATACCTGCTTCTTTACGTTGATCTGACGTAATGGGAGTTGGCGCTCCCGTCAATGGATCGTGACCACCACCAGTTTTTGGAAATGCGATGACATCGCGTAAAGAATGTGCACCCGCCAAAAGCATGCAAATGCGATCCCAACCAAATGCGATCCCACCATGTGGTGGCGGACCAAACGTGAAAGCATCGAGGAGAAAACCGAATTTCTCCTGTGCCTCTTGTTCGCCAATTCCTAAAATGCGAAAGACTTCAGATTGAATATCCGGTTGATGAATACGTATGGAACCTCCGCCAATTTCATTCCCGTTGCACACGAGGTCATAAGCCCATGCCAATGCCTCGCCAGGCTTCTCTGAGAATGTAGATAGCCATTGCGCATTGGGTGACGTGAATGGATGATGTACTGCGGTCCATACCCACTCACCCGCATCATTTTGTACCTCTTCAAACATGGGTGCGTCTACGATCCAGACGAACTTCCACTCAGATTGATCAATTAGACCAAGTCGCTGAGCTATTTCATTGCGGACTGCACCAAGAAGTGCTCGAGCATCTGATGGTCGTCCCGCGGCAAAAAAGATGCAATCTCCCACTGACGCACCTACTTGTGCTGCGAGACCATCGCGCTCAGCATCGGTTAAATTCTTTGCAACAGGACCGCCAAGACCTTCCGGGGTTACAGTGACGTAGGCAAGACCTTTCGCTCCTCGCTGCTTTGCCCACTCTTGCCATGCATCAAAGGCGCGCCGGGGCTGATCTGCTCCTCCTGGCATGACAACTGCGCCGACATAATCCGCCTGAAATACGCGAAACTCAGTCGCCGCAAAGTACTCCGTCAAATCCGTGAGCTCTAGGTCAAATCTGAGGTCCGGTTTATCGCTACCAAATCGGTGCATGGCCTCGTGATAGGTCATGTGCGGAATATCGCCAATCGAGTAGCCCAAAACCCCCGACCAGATCTCTCGAATCACCTCTTCTCCGATGGACATGACGTCGGATTGATCAACAAAACTCATTTCGATATCCAGTTGCGTGAACTCAGGCTGACGATCGGACCTGAAATCTTCGTCTCGGTAACAACGTGCGATTTGAAAGTACCGCTCCATACCACCGACCATTAACAGCTGCTTGAATAATTGCGGTGATTGTGGGAGGGCATACCAGTGGCCTGGTTTCAAGCGAACAGGGACGAGAAAATCTCGTGCCCCTTCTGGAGTTGAACGTGTCAGCGTTGGCGTCTCAATCTCCACAAAGTCGTGGTCGATCAAAACATTACGAGCTATATGGCTTACTTTCGAGCGCATGCGCAATGCATCGCCAGCGCTCTTGCGGCGAAGATCGAGATACCGATACTTCAGTCGAATTTCGTCGTTAACAGTAGTCCGGTCATCGATCTGGAATGGCAAAGGCGCAGAAGTGGATAGAACGGTCAGGTCCTCGGTGATGACTTCAATCTCGCCCGAGGCAATATCAGGATTCGAGTTGCCATCTGGCCGTTTTTCTACGGTACCCGAAACGGCGATGCAATATTCGTCACGTAAGTCATGAGCCATTGACGTATCGCGAACCACAACCTGACAAATGCCTGATGAGTCTCGGAGGTCCAAAAATGCTACCCCACCGTGATCCCGACGGCTCGCTACCCAACCAGCAAGTACCACTTTCTTGCCTATGTCCGCAGACGAGAGTTGTCCTGCAAGTGCCGTGCGTATCAAGGTGATGCCTTTCGGTCAGGAGATGTGAAATAGTCGATCAGGGCTTGCGGGGAACTGTGTACCAATTCTTGTTGACCAGTCTTGAGATTTTTCACGCGAATTGATTCGGCACGTATCTCATCTTCGCCAATAATGACAACGTGCGTTGCTGCTGAACGATCCGCATTCTTCATAGCGGACTTGAGGGAACGAGAGTCAAATGACATTTCACAGGAAATATTCTTGGCCCGGAGTTCTTGCATGAGAGTGATGGCGAGCAATCGCGCTTGAGCGCCAAGGGCCACGAAATAAACATCAACGATTCCGGGTACAAATGGGGTGAGACCTTCCGATTCGCATGCAAGCAGAGTTCTGTCTGTTCCCAGCCCAAATCCGATCCCTGAAATGGGCTCCCCACCCAACTCTGCCATGAGTCCGTCATAGCGCCCGCCGCCGCCGATGCCAGACTGCGCCCCTAGACCTGTGTGAACAAACTCAAATGTGGTTCGTGTGTAGTAATCGAGACCACGCACCAGCCGCGGATTTTCCCGCCACTGCACCTTGAAGGCCTTCAAGAAGGCCCGCACATCCTTGTAATGATTGGCACACTCTTGACATAAGTAGTCGATCATGAGCGGCGCCTCGACAAGTTGCTCCTGAACACTTTCCCTTTTATCGTCCAGAACCCGTAGCGGATTGACGGCAGCCCTAGCTTGGGTTTCCTGATCAAGGTCACACTCGAGTAAGAATTCTTGAAGTACAACCCGATATGGAGGTCGACACACAGAACAACCAAGTGATGTGAGATCTAGATAAAAATCCTTTAATCCAAGAGATGTGAATCCTTGATAGGCCAATGCAATGACTTCGGCATCGACTGCAGGGTCGTCGCTTCCTACTACCTCGACACCTACCTGCTGTAATTGTCTATACCGTCCTTGTTGTGGACGTTCAGCACGAAAAAACGGACCCGAGTACCAAAGTTTCGTGGGCAGCGGACCTTTATCTAGCCTGTTCTCGATGATGGACCGCATCACACCTGCAGTGCCTTCGGGTCGAAGCGTGATGGATCGATCACCACGATCCGTGAACGTATACATTTCCTTGCTTACAACATCGGTACTTTCACCCACCCCTCTCACAAAAAGCTCGGTGGACTCAAATACCGGTAGCTCAATGTATTCGTAGCCTGCAAGTTGTGCAGGCCGCGCTAGTGCATCACGAACATAGAGAAAATCGCGGCTTCTCGGTGGAACATAGTCGGGGACTCCCTTGGGAGCGCTGATCGCACTCTTTTCCACTACATCCCCCTTCCTGGGTGTGAACGTGCCGCACCCTGTGGATCCGC
>CAZVLV010000143.1:0-4678 GCA_964628015.1 uncultured Aquiluna sp.
GGGGATTTCAGAATAGGACGAAACTCTTCCTGTGGTGAATTCTCCCGTATGCGTAGATATCCAGAACTGATGTCCAGGCAAAGGGTCATGTGTGTCATGCTGCCGAACGAGAAGTACCTTGTAGCTTTGCGCAGCGGCCCACTCGCGGAGGCTCTCAGAAACCGTTGCTGAAACTGCTTGAGCCCCCCATGCTCCGTCGGCACGTAGGAGTAACCACCCTCTGGCAAAAGGCGCTGTCCCGAGCAGCGACTCGGATCTTGCCTGAGTGGAGCAGGGAGTTTCTTCGTTCACTATTACGCCCTGAATCGAACTGAAGTCACGGAGTGAGATTCCCTGATACAGCATCTACCGGGTGTATCAAAGCTGTCCCAGTTCCATCACGCCTGTTATCTACGTCGGGCAACGCGGCAGGCATGCCGCCTGATGTAGCAGCTCGAGCAGGTCCGTCACCGACCCAGGCTTTCACCAATAGGTCCTCACCTGCACGGAACTTGTGGCATCTGACGCCAGAAGTAGCCCTTCCTTTGGCTGGATATTCACTGAAGTAGGTTACTTTGGCATTGCCTAACTCAGTACCAGGTAAAGCACTGCTGGAGCCGGAAATTGAAGCGACAACTGTTGATTCCTTCGGCAGAACGGCACCACCGAAAATTACGTGGGAGCCGTTGAGCTTCATGCCTAGTACCCCACCTGCGGCGCGTCCCTGAGCTCGAACGGCCTTTAATGGAAACTGCAATAGTTGCCCATTGGAGCTCACCATGACCACGCTCTTAGCGTTGAAATCCTCTGCGGTCGAACCTACAGCCGCAATGACTGAATCGGGGGGATCCAGGCGAATTACGTCCCATTGCGGCCTATTTATTGCGTGGCCGGCTGCCAAACGCTTAACCATGCCCAAGCGAGTGACTATCAACAACTCCGAATCAAGAGGACAGACCCCGACAACATGTTCATTTTGAGGAAGGTCGACAAATGCACCCAAGGGGGCCCCGCCACTTAATGCAGGAATTCCTGCAGTGCTTGGAATGTTCGGAATATCGATAACAGGGATTCGAAGAACATTCCCGAGGCTCGTCACGATCCCTATTTCACCTCGAGTGTGTGCTGCAGCCACGGAGATGATGCAATCGTGGGGTTGACGTGGGGTTGGAGAATTCTGTTGCTCAGGAGATACCGCGTATGTGGATGTCCTTGCGAGTAGGCCTGTGCTTGACATCAGAACGAAACAGGGCTCATCCCGCACTTCGAGTTCAATTTCCCGGTTAACTACTTGGGTTCCGGAGGATTCTAAAAGCAGTGTCCTGCGAGGGGTTCCGTGTTGGGCTGCGATCTCACCCAACTCCGCACCTACTTTCTCGCGCAACATAACGGGATCGGCCAATAGGCTCTCAAGTTCCTCAATGCTTGTACGTAATGAGTCTGATTCCTTCTCAATTTCAATGCGGGAAAATTTAGTAAGTCGACGAAGTGGCATTTCAAGTATGTAGGAGGCCTGTACATCTGATAAATCGAAAATGTCGATAAGCCTAGTTCTAGCTTCCGCAGAATCATCACTATCGCGAACAACTTGAATAACTTCATCGATATCGAGGATCGCAATGAGTAAGCCCTCAAGGAGGTGCAGGCGTTCTTGGGCAACTTTCTTTCGATACTGACTTCGACGGGTTACTACGTCAATTCTGTGGTCAATGAACACCTGAATAAGTTCGCGTACTCCAAGAGTTTGCGGTTGACCATTCACTAAGGTTACGGCGTTAATGGTGAATGATTCTTCTAGCGGTGTCATCTTGAATAGCTGTTCAAGAATCGCCTCTGGGGAAAAAGTGCTTTTGCATTCAATGACGAGATTCAATCCCGAATCGCCATCGGATAAATCAACTATGTCCGAGATCCCTTGAATCTTTTTCGATACGACCAGTTCCTTCACGCGCTCGATTACTCGTTCAGGCCCAACTGTTGCGGGTAGCTCCGTGACAACTATCCCTCGCTTTCTTGGAGTAACCTGTTCAATCCGAGTTCGCGCCCTTATTCGGAATGAACCGCGTCCTGTTTCATAGGCGTCCCGGATTCCATCCAGCCCGGTAATTACCCCACCTGTCGGAAAATCCGGACCTGGCATGAAGGCCATAACTTCTTCAATTGTTGACTCAGGATGTTTTATGAGGTGACGGGTGGCATTAGCGACCTCAGACAGATTATGCGGAGCGAGATTGGTTGCCATACCCACCGCAATACCACTGGCGCCATTTACGAGAAGGTTTGGAATCGCAGCAGGTAGAACAACGGGTTCAACCTCACGACCATCGTAATTGGGAGTGAAGTCAACGACATCTTCATCGATTCCGTCAGTCATGGCGAGTGCGGTCATTGCCAAACGAGCTTCGGTATAGCGCATGGCAGCAGGGCCATCGTCCAATGATCCGAAGTTGCCGTGACCATCGATCAAGGGGAGTCGAAGTGAGAAATCTTGAGACATGCGAACTAGTGCGTCGTATATCGCGGAATCGCCATGTGGATGAAGGCGACCCATGACTTCACCGACGACTCGAGCACTTTTTACATGCCCCCGGTCAGGGCGCAGTCCCATCTGCGCCATTTGAAAAAGTATCCTGCGCTGTACGGGTTTGAGACCGTCTCGGGCATCAGGCAGTGCCCGTGAATAAATTACCGAGTAGGCATACTCGAGGAAAGACCCACGCATCTCCTCTGCAACATCAATGTCGATAACTTTCGATTCACCGGATGTAGACTTCTTCGAACTCATGATTCCTTTCGGGTATATCGCAGTGATCGTTACCGCCGAAGGTATTGACTTGCGTGGCGATGGCCTAGCTCATTCAGCCTTAATGCTAATTCTCACGAATTCCTCGGCTCTGGACTAGCACCGACACGAGTTAGTGCGGAGGCAGCGGAGTTATTTCCCGAGTAAAGTGCGCCGACAATATCGTGAGGGTGCGCAATCCAATGAGTGAGGAAGCCCGCGTTGAAGGCATCGCCTGCGCCCGCCGTAGATTCAATTACTTCTGCAAGGCCAGCAGGTGCTTGCTCAACGATCCCATTCCGGGCCATGGCGATCGCGCCATCGTTTCCCAATGTGACGACTACAACAGGAGATAAATCTGTGCCGGAACTGAGTAATGACAAGAGAGTGTGCAGCATCTGTTCTCGATCCGGGATTGGAATTGTAGGTTCTCGTGTCGCGATCCTAAATAGTGATTGAGCCTCTTCGAGATTGGCAAGAAGCAGGTTGGAGGAGCTCAGTGCCTCAATCACTATCGAGGAGTGCATCGGAATCAAGGCATGAGATGCTGGATCGATACTCACTGTGAGGGACTCTTGGCGAGCCTTTTTTATGGCAGCGATAGCGGATTTACCCGTTGTGTGGTGAAAGAGCGAATACGCCGAAAGGTGAAAGTGGTCAAGGCTATCGGTTGGCCAAAGGGCCTCAATGTCATCGGGATCGAAATGTGCATTAGCCCCTGAACTGGGGAGCATGGTGCGTGAGCCATCGGATTCGGTAATGACGATGCACATCCCGGTGGGGAAGTCAGGATGTACGCTCAACAGTGGCATCACGCCGTGGCTCCGCAGTGCATTCGTGACCAATTCACCTGAGCTGTCTTCACCAATTGCACCTAATAGAGATGCTCGTTGATCATTGACGCGTAACCAGGCTGCTGTATTTGCTGCACTTCCACCTTGTGTCATGCGAATTCGCGTGGGCACGTCGCTGCCACGGGCAATAAGGATGGATTCAAGATTGGGAACACTTGCATCGATATCCATCATGACATCGCCCATGATGAGGATGTGTGAATTTGATGTCACGGAATAAAAATATCTAATTCACGTGGGATTTTGCAATACGAGCAGCGAGCTCAGCATTTCGGAGAATGATGTTCGCATTTACAATCAAACTTTCTCCATGTGTAGTTCTATGAAAATGATCTAGGAGAAAAGGAGTGACTTGCTTTCCGGCAATACCTCTCTCACGAGCCAACTGCAATCCTTCCTGCAACACTTGGTCGTGTAGATCAGGATCCAATTGTTGATCATGTGGAAGCGGGTGAGCAACCACCAATCCGCTCGTTATTCCAAGGCTCGTTCGCGAGGACATGACAGAAGCAATGGATTCAGGGTCATCAAGGCGCCAATCGAGAGTATGCCCCGAGTCCGTGAGGTAAAACCCCGGGAATTGGTGAGATCCGTAGCCGATCACGCCGACATTGAGAGTCTCCAATCGTTCAAGAGTGGCACCTACATCCAGTATCGATTTCACTCCAGAGCAGACCACCGTCATGGGAATAGAACTCAGCGCCATTAAGTCAGCGGATTCGTCCCAACTGTCGCGTGCTTGGCGATGCACGCCACCAAGACCGCCTGTTGCGAAGATTGAGATTCCTACCATATGTGCCAGATGGCTTGTAGCCGCAACAGTTGTTGCAGCGTATCCACCCTGGGCACAGACAATTCCCAAGTCGCGAATACTAGCTTTCGTCACATCATCACGAGTCGCGATCTCCTCAATGAGGTCTGGTGAAAGTCCGATATGAACCTTGCCAGCAAGCACCGCAATAGTCGCCGGGACTGCGCCGCGAGATCTCACGATGTCTTCCACCTCTATCGCGACACGAATATTCTCGGGTCTTGGGAGGCCATGGCTAATGATCGTTGATTC
>CAZVLV010000144.1:0-4646 GCA_964628015.1 uncultured Aquiluna sp.
AATCCACCGAGCGCACTCTTGGTTTGGCCTCAGATGAACTCGCCACCGAAGGAAACTGTGTCGACGAAAAAATGTTGGCAGGTCTGATGGTTGCCCGTAATCACAACCCCGGCCAGATCGGATCGGAGTAAACATGAAACTCACACCCGTTATCACTGAATTTTGGGATGACCCCACGCTGTACACCCTTGACGGCTATCGCAGTCATGGCGGATACCAAGCATTGGCCAAAGCACTCAAGACAGATCCTGATTCCATCATCACCACGGTCAAAGACTCAGGTCTACGCGGGCGTGGTGGCGCGGGATTCCCCACCGGATTGAAGTGGTCTTTTGTTCCACAAAACGATGGCAAGCCGCATTACCTGGTCGTGAATGCAGATGAATCCGAACCCGGTGCATGCAAAGACATTCCGATCATGATGGCCAACCCCCATGCCTTGGTCGAGGGCGTGATTATTTCTTCCTACGCCATCAGAGCAAACCATGCATTTATTTATATTCGCGGTGAAGTCCCCGAAGCCATTCGCAAAGTTGCTTATGCAGTTGCCCAAGCACGTGAAGCTGGATTGATCGGCACAAATATTCTGGGTTCGGGCTTTGATCTTGACGTTACCGTGCACGCAGGTGCGGGTGCCTATATTTGCGGTGAAGAAACCGCACTACTGGATTCGTTGGAGGGATACCGCGGGCAGCCACGCCTCAAGCCACCCTTCCCAGCGGTTGCGGGTTTGTATGCATCTCCCACCGTGATCAACAACGTGGAGACCATCGCCAATATTCCCTACATTGTGGATCGCGGTGTGGAGTGGTTCCGTCAATTCGGCACCGAGAAATCACCTGGCTTCAAAGTGTTTGCGGTATCTGGTCATGTGAAGCGCCCTGGTATTTATGAAGCACCACTGGGAATCACCATGCGCGAACTTCTCGACTATGCAGGTGGCATGCGCGATGGCAGTGAAGTGAAGTTCTGGATCCCAGGTGGATCGAGTGTTCCCATGCTGACCGCAGAACACCTTGACCTACCACTGACCTATGAATCCATGGCTGATGCCGGAACAATGTTGGGCACAGGCACACCAATGGTGTTTGACCAAACAGTGTCGGTCGTCAAGGCAGTGACACGTTGGCTTGAGTTCTATAAGCATGAATCGTGTGGCAAGTGCACACCTTGCCGTGAAGGCACATACTGGATCACAGGTGTCCTCGAGAAGTTTGAACACGGCCACGGCACGGTCGGTGAAATGGAAACACTGCACACACTGTGCGGACAGATTTCTGGTCGATCCTTCTGTGCCCTTGGCGATGCCGCTGCGACTCCGTACCCAGGTGCCATGAAGTACTTTGCCGACGAATTCACCGCAGCAACACATACATCTGCTGACGAACAATTCGATCCAGTGAAGTCGTATGTATTTCCCAGTGCCGTGACTACGGGAGGGTCTGCCTGATGACAATCACAAATGATCCCCACACCAGTAACTCAGGTGTCGCACAGGCGCAGGAACTGGTCAACATTGTTATTGATGGCGTAGAAATGGCCGTGCCCAAAGGCACTCTCGTTATTCGCGCTGCAGAACAAATCGGAATCGAAATCCCCAGGTTTTGTGATCACCCGCTTCTCACACCGGTCGCTGCATGTCGCGCCTGCCTCATTGAAATTGATGGTGTTCCCAAGCCTCAGCCGGCATGTGCACAGGCAGTCTCAGATGGAATGAACATCAAGACCCAACATTCATCTGAAGTTGCACGCGTTGCCCAAGAAGGTGTCATGGAATTCCTTCTGGTCAACCACCCACTGGATTGTCCTATCTGCGACAAGGGTGGGGAGTGCCCACTACAGAACCAAGCCATGAGTGTTGGCCGTCCCGAGTCTCGCTTTGAAGGCGAGAAGCGCACCTTCCCTAAACCCATCAACGTGAATGCTCAGGTACTTCTCGACCGAGAGCGCTGTGTGTCCTGCGCTCGTTGCACCCGCTTCGCTGATGAAATAGCAGGTGACCCGTCATTGGAATTGTTGGAGCGCGGAGCACAACAGCAGGTCGGAACCGCCGACGACCAACCATTTGATTCCTACTATTCGGGCAACACCGTGCAAATCTGTCCGGTCGGTGCACTCACCAGTGCGTCCTATCGATTCCGCTCACGTCCATTTGATTTGGTGTCCGTCCCCACCACCTGTGAGCACTGTGCATCCGGTTGTTCTCTGCGCACTGATTACCGTCGCGGAGTCGTAACCCGCCGGTTGGCATGGGATGACCCCGAAGTTAACCAAGAGTGGAACTGCGACAAAGGCCGCTTCGCATTTGCCTACCTGCGCTCAGGTCGCATTGAACTCCCACTTGTTCGTGACAATGGTGAATTGCGCCCTGCATCCTGGCCCGAAGCAATGTCCGTTGCCGCCGAGGGCTTGGCACGTGCGAGTTCAGGATCAGGATCCCGCGCGGGAGTTCTCATTGGTGGTCGTTCCACCCTGGAAGATGCTTATGCATATTCAAAATTTGCCCGCACAGTTTTGTCCACGGACAACATTGAATTCCGTGCTCGGGCTTCCAGTGGTGAAGAAGCCCAGTTCCTTGCTAGCAATATTGCTGGCCGCACTCTTGCCACCACTTATCGCGATCTTGACTCGGCAAGCACCGTTCTCTTGGTTGCTTTCGAGCCCGAAGATGAATCACCCATTGTTTTGCTGCGTCTTCGAGCCGCGGTGAAGAACGGAACCCGGGTGCACACAATCGCACCTACCTATTCACTGGGAAGCCACAAACTCGATGCGCACTGGATTCCATGCACACCGGGCGCCGAGGCACGTGCAATCGAATCCCTTGATGCAGAGCTGCGAACCGCCCTGAGCAAACCCGGTGCGGTGGTACTTGTCGGTGAACGTGCCGCATCCGTTCCCGGTGCGCTCAGCGCCATTAGTGCACTCGTTGCGAATACCGGTGCCCATCTCGGCTGGATTCCGCGCCGTGCAGGTGAGCGTGGCGCACTGGAAGCAGGCGCACTTGCTGGACTGCTTCCCGCGGGACGTCCCATCGCTGATTCCGAAGCTCGGGCACAGGTTGCGCACGTCTGGAATGTCGATCCGCAGGCCCTGCCGCAGGCGGGTATCAGTGGCGCAGAATTGATTTCCGCGATTGCCACCAAGAAAATTTCAGCCGTTGTGACCGGGGGAGTACAAGCAACTGATCTTCCCGAGGGTGCAGAACTCCTCGCGGCACTTGATTCGGCTGAATTCGTAGTTGCCCTTGACACTCACCACTCCGAAATAACACAACGAGCCGATGTTGTATTCCCCGTTGCCGTGGTGACCGAAAAAGCCGGAACCTTCATGGATTGGGAGGGCCGCGCCAAGCCATTCGCTGAAGCCCTGCGCGATGCACTTACACTTTCAGATGCAGGCGTCCTCGCCATGTTGGCAAGTGCATCAGGGCACACCTGGACCGGCGAGACCCGAGCACTTCGTTCCGAATTCGCCCAACTGTCCAGCTGGCACGGTGCCCGCGCCGCTTCACCCACAGTTGCACCAACAGTTGCGCCCGGAGCCACAGCCGATCAATCCGCATTCACATTGGCGACCTGGCGCCAGTTACTTGACTCGGGGCTCATGCAAGAAGGCGAACCACATTTGGCCGCAACAGCTCGACCAAGTGTTGTGCGAATCTGTGCAACAGATTCTGCGGCACTGGGATCACCTCCTGCGCTTACCGTGAGTGGTCCCAAGGGCAGCATTACTCTTCCCACCGAGGTTGCCGAGGTAGTGCAGGGCACCGTCTGGCTGCCCATGAACTCACCAGACTCACATATATATGAGCAACTCGGTTGTGGCTACGGTGACACGGTGAATGTCACCGCGGCCTCTATCAGTGCACTCACCACAGGAGGTAGCGCATGAGCGGCTCACAGTTTGGGCTTTTTGGCACCGACCCATGGTGGTTGGTGCTCCTGAAGGCCGTTGCGATTTTCGCCCTCCTCGTACTGATCACCCTGTTCACGATTTGGTGGGAACGTCGAGTGGTCTCCCGCATGCAAAACCGAATCGGCCCCAACCGTGTGGGTCCACAGGGCTTATTGCAGTCCTTGATGGATGGTTTCAAACTTGCTTTCAAAGAAGAGATCATTCCGAAATCTGCACACGTTGCCGTGTACTGGATTGCGCCGGTGATTTCCGCGACCGCAGCATTCCTTGCTTTCGCGGTTATCCCATTTGGACCAACAGTGTCAATCTTCGGTGTGGAAACCCCACTGCAGTTAACCGACTTCCCAGTGTCCGTCCTCTATGTCCTGGCCATCGCATCTATTGGTGTGTATGGATTGGTGCTCGCAGGTTGGTCATCAGGATCTACCTATCCGCTTCTTGGCGGGTTGCGATCCACCGCACAGGTCATTTCCTATGAAATTGCCATGGGGCTTTCATTTGTGGCGGTGTTCCTGTTTGCAGGTTCCATGTCAACTTCTGAAATTGTCATCAAACAAGAACCAATTTGGTTCGCGGTGATCCTGCTTCCATCATTCTTGATTTATGTCACCTCAATGGTTGGCGAAACAAACCGTGCGCCATTTGACCTTCCTGAGGCCGAAGGCGAACTGGTCGGTGGATTCCACACCGAGTATTCATCGCTCAAGTTCGCCATGTTCTTCCTGGCC
>CAZVLV010000145.1:0-4606 GCA_964628015.1 uncultured Aquiluna sp.
GGTTAGTCCTCCGTAAAGGCTTCGAGGGCAGCCCAGCGCGGATCCGTGACCTGATGATCGTGGTTTCCCGACTCACGCTTCTCGCCACACGTCGGACATAAGCCCTCACAGCCTGGGTCACATAGTGGCTTGAGAGGCAAATCAAGGACGATTGCATCGCGGATAACTTCTTCAAGATCTATGGAGTCATTCTGGACGAAACGGGTGATGGACTCCGAGTCACTATCTCCCGAGTCTGCTAGAGCACCGGGAACTTCGCGCCCGCGGGAGTCGGTTTCGGGATAGAGGTAAAGCTCAACAATTTCACAAGAGTCTTGCCATTCCAGAGGCTCCAGGCAACGCGCACACTCCGCATTCACCGAGTAATCCACATTCACCGAAGCCAGAACACCGTCAAGGACGGATTCCAACCGGACTTCAGCGTGCAGATAGGAATCGGGATCAACATGTGCGAGCGCGACTCCCATGTCAGTCGGAGCCTTAAAAGACAGGTCAGCTTCCCACATGTTGCCAGGTCGACGCTGCAAATGCGTTAAAGGAACAACGAAACTTGATTCCTCAACCGTCATGACACTCCACTACGTTATGTTGACTTAAGCGGCTTTGCCGTTAGGACTGTGCGTCAAAAAATTCTGATTGCTCAACAACACCCTCTGGTGCTAATTCCTGGTACATCTGACTTCTCAGTCTTTCGCGTCCACGATCTACTGTTTGCAAAGTTTTCTGCAACGTGATTTCGAATGTGGCTAATTTCGCGTCAATGTAATCATCAGTTTCGGCTCGCATTCGAGCAGTCTCTGCTGCTGTCTCAGCCTTAAGAGCATTGCTTTCAGCTACTGCAGCGAGGTATACCTCGTGCTCAGAGACCATACGATCGGCCTGCGTCCGAGCGTTTTCCAAAATTCGATCAGCTTCCCGCCGGCCATCGAGGACCACCGCCTCGCGATCAGCCAGTAGTTCATCTGCACGGTAAACCGATTCGGGAAGCAGTTGTCGAATCTCTTCAATGAGGTCAAGAAGCTGGGCTCGATTGAGAACACATGAAGCCGATAACGGCATGGATTTGGCATCCTCAACCATCACAGTTAGTTCGTCTAGTCTCTCTTGGACGTCCACCTAGTACTCCTCAGTCATAAATCGGATTACGAATAAAGTCAGTGACTACATTGTGCTGGAAATTTTGCTTTCCAAGCGTTTCAACACGACTTCAGGGACCAAACCCGTTACATCGCCGCCATGGGTCGCGACTTCTTTCACCAAGCTTGATGACAGGTAACTGTAAAGCGGGTTCGTAGAGATGAAACACGTCTCCACTCCCGCTAGCCTGAAATTCATCTGAGCCATCTGCAATTCGTAATCAAAGTCGCTGACCGCGCGCAACCCCTTGACGATTGCATTCACCCCGTGGTTCTGGCAGTAATCCACCAGAAGGCCATAGAAAGAATCAACGCGAACGTTGCCCAGTGGTGCCGTTACTTCGGTGAGCATGTCAATTCGTTCGTCCACGGTGAAGAGGCTGGATTTAGTCCGGTTAATGAGCACCGCGACGATAACGTTGTCAGCCATGCGGGAGGCACGCTCAAAAACATCAAAATGACCATTTGTCACCGGATCAAAAGAACCTGGACATACCGCTATCTTCATGTGACACCTCCCACCAGATGACCGTACCAAAGGCGAGAATCACCATAGGCCTTATCCCACTTCTTCTCGAATGATTCAGACGTACAATTTTTGAAAGGGTCACCACTTTTTGCGCCCCTTTCCACGACTACAAGTGTTGAATCCGCCTGTACTAGCGCAATTAATCTGTCAACAACCAGAGCTACCTCCTGATCCGATACTGAATAGGGAGGATCAAGGAACATCATGTTGACGCCGACTGGAGGATTCCAACGGGCAACATCTGAGAGCACAACGAGCACGTCTAAATTCGTGTGGCGAGCATTTGCCTGAATGATTTTTTGAGCGGCAACGATCTTTTCCACGAGAATTACCTGTGATGCTCCCCTACTTGCGGCTTCTAGTCCGATGGCGCCTGAACCCGAGTAAAGGTCAGCAAATGAAATTTCTTCCCACGACAGGTGATTAGTTGCCAGCCAGCTTTCTAAGGTGGAGAACAACGCCTCGCGAATGCGATCGGAGGTGGGCCTCGTACCTGCCGATGGAACTGATATTCGCTGCCCACGAGCCGCTCCACCAATTATTCGCGTCATGTTTTCTCCAATTGATGGACTCGACTGAACTCAGCGAGTTCAATTGCGGAAATAATCTCCGGCCATTGACTCGTTTGCGCTAAAGCGTTGACTTCTCGACGCACCGATTCAATCAGCGGCAAATCTTCAACCACCCTCAGGAGACGTAGCGATGTTCCTGCACCGGACTGCTCACTACCTAAGACATCACCTTCGCGCCGAATTTCGAGATCTCGCTGAGCCAGTTCGAAACCATCGCGGGTGGCGGCCACAGCGTCAAGTCGCTGGCGGGCCACCGGATTGATAGTCGGACTGTGAACCAGTAGGCAAAGTCCAGGCTTGTCACCACGCCCGATTCGGCCTCGCAACTGATGCAGCTGAGAGATCCCGAACCTTTCAGCATTGTTGACAACCATCATCGTTGCATCGGGAATATCCACTCCTACCTCAATGACTGTTGTCGCCACAAGGACGTCAATCGAATCGGGTCCACTTCCGCGAAATCGAGACATGATGGATCGTTTTTCTTCGGGTTTCATCTTTCCATGCAGCGCAGAAAAAGTTATGGATGGATATTGCGCCCTGAGATCTGCCACACACTGCTCCACTGAAATGATGTTCTCAAGCGAACTGGCCTTATGCGCACTGACATTGGGGTCCCCCATGTGAGGTGTCCCGCTGCCCTCTGAATCTGGATGAGCATCTGAATGTGCATCTGAGTCTGAGTCTGAGTCTGAATCTAAATCGGATTCGGTGGAGGTATCCGAAATACTTGCACAGACGACAAATACACGATTACCTGCCGCGACTTCTTCCCGCATTCTTTCCCACACACGAGCTATATGTGTGGGATTTTCTCGGGGACTCACCACATGAGTGTCGACCACGGCCCTCATCGAAGGTTCCTCCTTGAGGGTAGAAATATCAAGGTCACCAAATACCGTGAGAGCAGTGGTTCGTGGAATGGGAGTCGCCGTCATGACCAACATGTGAGGACGGGTGCCGTCTCGAGACTTTGTCAGCAAAACCGCACGTTGTTCGACACCGAAACGATGTTGTTCATCCACAATAACAAGCCCCAAATCAAAAAAATCAACGTGGTCTTGTATTAAGGCATGGGTGCCAATAATTAAATGGGAGGTACCAGATGCGATATCGAGCAACGCTTGTTTTCGGGCTGCGGTTGACATGGACCCTGTGAGCAAGGTGATCTTGACTTGTGACGGAACTCCATTCATGTCTTCCAGTGCGGGCGACTGTTGGGATGAAGATGCGCAAAGATTGCCAAGTAAAGCTGACAGCGATTCCAAATGCTGGACTGCCAACACTTCAGTAGGCGCCAGTAAGGCTGCTTGACCGCCGGATTCAATGACATCGAGAATTGCCCGAAGCGCTACGACTGTTTTCCCGCTGCCCACATCACCTTGCAAAAGGCGCATCATGGGTGAGGTTCCTTGAAGGTCTCTTTCTATTTCCTTCCCTACCTCGATCTGACCACCTGTGAGAGAGAATGGCAGTGATCGATCAAATGATTCGCGCATGGAATGCGTTGTGAAATCACGAGCGACAGCAGACATGGATTGCCTTTGCTGACGACGAAATTCCAATAATGACTGGAGCACAAAAGCTTCTTGATACTTCAGTCGATCCTGAGCGCGCTGAATCGCTTCGTGCGATTCGGGTTGGTGAATGGCTCTTATCGCTTCCGCACGACCCATAAGTTCATGTTTCTCAAGCAGACTTTGCGGAATTGGATCGTCTAGTTCATCAAGAGATGCAAGCACAACATCAACTGCAGCAGCAATTTGCCAGGAAGTGACTGACTGTGAACTGGGATAAACAGGAATGATGCGAGATGCAAAATCACTCACAAGATCAAAATCAGAAGTGTCACCGTTACCAAACATCTGGTATTGGGGGTGCGTGAGTGTGCGGACTCCGTGGTATTCGTTCACCGTACCCGCAAAGAGACCTGCGCGACCAACTTGGAGCTCTTTCTCTCTCCATTTTTGATTAAAGAAGGCTAACTCCATGAAGTCTTTACCATCTGTGACGGTGACAACCAATACAAATCCACGCTTTGTTTTCATTCGCCGAGCAGTGACACTGGCAATTGTTGCCATGATCGTGACGGGTTTACCCACTTCGATCCGGTCAAAGGACGTGAGTTCCCCTCTCTCAGCGTATCTGCGCGGGTAGTGGTGCAGCAGGTCTCCAACTGATTCAATACCAAAAGATTTAGTCAATGCAGTAGCAGTTTTGCCGCCTACGAGTTCTTTTAGTGATCGATTCAAAGATCTCTCGGCCTGCATGGGCAATTACTCGACTCCAAAAATGAATGGCCATCATGGCTGATCACCTCTGATGACATCTAGATCCAGAAGCGGATTATGGCTGCGACTCCCTTCGGT